>JAAXUM010000169.1 GCA_013336025.1 Chlorobiaceae bacterium | reverse complement strand
GACCATCAGCAATGCGTTTTATCTCGGCAAATATGAGGTCACCCAGGAACAATGGGTCGCGGTGATGGGGAGTAACCCCAGTTTCTTCAAGGGAGATACGAATCCGGTCGAGCAGGTGTCGTGGGAGGATGCGCAGGAGTTTATCCGCCGCCTGAACCAGAAAGAAGGGACGAACGCGTACCGTCTGCCCACGGAAGCGGAATGGGAATATGCGGCGCGGGCCGGGACGACGACGACATACTGGTGGGGGAACAAAGTGGAAAAGAACCGGGCCAACTGCGATGGCTGTGGCAGCCAATGGGATAACCAGCAGACCGCACCGGTGGGTACCTTCCAGCCGAACCCTTGGGGGCTGTACGATATGGCCGGCAATGTGTGGGAGTGGACGAATAGTTGGTATGATGAAGTAAAAAAAGAGTCCTTTTCGTTGCGCGGGGGTTCGTGGGTCAGCAAATCTGCCTTTCTGTCTTGCTCTGCCCGGAACTACTACGTTCCGGACGACTGGGGCAACTTTTTCGGTTTTCGTGTTGTTCGTCCCAGTCATCTTTTGTGATTATCTGATACCCTGATTTCTGAACCTCTGAAAAAATAAGAAGTGCAAGATCATGAAATGCTGATAGTCAAGCGAGCGTATGACTTTTCGAAATGGCTGTTGCATCACACAGGCAAATTTCCGAAAAGTTACCGCTTTACCGTTGCGGTTCGGCTCGAAAATGCAGTCCTTGAGTTTACCGAGCTTGTGGCGGTAGCCAACAGGCGTCATCATAAAGAGCCCTTGCTGAAAGAGGCCGACGAGGTGCTTGTTCGATTGCGCCTGCTTGTCAGGTTGAGTTTCGATATGCAGTTTATCAATGAAAACTCCTATGAGTATGCAAGTCGTCAGATCGCCGAATTGGGGAAAATGCTTGGGGGCTGGCTAAAAAAACTGTAACTTTCCGTTATGGAAAAAAGCTGGCAATTGAGCCCCTTTTCGTTGCGCGGGGGTTCGTGGAACAACAAATCTGCCAATCTGTCTTGCTCTGCCCGGAACAACAACAATCCGGACAACAGGAACAACAATATCGGTTTTCGTGTTGTTCGTCCCAATCATGCCCGTTTTATGGTGCGGTAACAGCTCAAGCTGATGCCGTTTTTTCAAGGAAGAACGGACAGCCTCTGGGCATGACATCCGGCTTTTTCTCCTGAGGCACAGGGTTGTTCATTGTGGCTCTGTGCACAAACAGATCACCTGAACAGGCCAGCTTGAGTAAGTACCTGAAAGAGCTGCCTGTTTTTTTGTTTCGGATACGTGAAAACCGAAAAAAACCTGTTCGAATCTGTCACAGCCTTCGAAAATGTGCTTTCGGCAGCCCGAAATGCAGCAAAAGGGAAGCGTGAAACCCGATCGGTCCTTCTTTTTTATGCGCAACTTGAAGACAATCTCTGGCAGATTATCGCCGAGCTGAAAAGCAAAACCTGGCAGCCTGGTTCATTCAAGAGTTTCAGCATTTATAAACCAAAACCGAGGCTTATCAGCGCTGCGCCATTCAGGAACAGGGTTGTTCATCATGCCCTGATCAATGTGGTTGGCCCGGTACTGGAGCAAACCTTCATTCACGATACCTATGCCAACAGGATGGGCAAAGGTACCCATAAGGCCATACGAAGGTATCAGCATTTCCTGTGCCGGTTTGACTACGCACTGAAATGCGATATAAAAAAATACTTTCCGTCTGTTGACCATGAAATTCTCAAAACATCACTCCGAAGAAGGGTTGCATGTAACGACACACTCTGGCTTATAGATACTATCATCGATAACAGTAACAGCCAGGACGATCATCTTCACTATTTTCAGGGTGACGATCTTTTCACCCCTGTTGAGAGAAGAAAGGGTCTGCCGATCGGTAATCTGACCAGTCAGTTTTTTGCAAATTATTATCTGAATTTTCTGGATCATTTTGTGAAAGAACGGCTGCATTGCAAGGGATATGTGCGGTATGTGGATGATTTTGTGCTGTTTTCCGATTCCAGGGTTGAGCTGTGGCGATGGAAAGAGGCAATCGAAAGGTATCTTGAGGAGTTCAGGCTGGTGCTCAATGCGCAAAGAACAGAGCTTTTTCCAACCACCGAAGGTCGGTGCTTTCTTGGCCAAAAGGTCTTTCAGTCCTACAGGTTGCTGCCGGCAGAAAATGTTCGCAGAGCGAAAAAAAGAGTTCAGGCGAGTGCCGTGGCTAATCCTGCCGCCATGAAAAAACTGCATTCCGGGTGGATTGGTCATGCCCGACAGGCAAATACCGGTAATCTGTTGCACGCAATGGGCCTCGACAAACATCGATAAAGCAGAGAGATTGAACCCTGTTCCATTTGTTATTATGATGTATGCGCGTTTTTTCATGACTTTCCTTGTTGCGCTCTGCATGGCTGCGAATACGGCAGGCGTGGCGTATGGTGAACAAGGGGAGAGGATTGGCGGCGGTCAGGTGGCTGAAAACGCCGGTGCTCCTGTTGTACAGAACGTATTGCGGGAGCGAGCCGTAACAAGAGAGTCGGGCTTGCCCGAATCACATGACGATACTGCAGAGAAAAATTTTCTGGATTATGTGCCCGCAGCAGCTTTGGTTGCATTGCTGGTTGGTGTGGGGATTCCGATTTACAGGAGATGGGAAAAAAAACATAAAGACCGCTTACAGGAGAAACGCTATCGGTCATCACTGCACGAAGAGCTTTGCTGGATTCGGATGCCTGGACTTCCGGGTGGTATTGAGAGTATTCAGGTCAATCTGGATGATGATACCTTTGTTCAGCTTCGGTTTTCCGAGAGCTCGTCGGAGAGAGAGCCTTCAGTGTCTGATGATCTTTTGACGCAGCGGAATGAGTCGAGTGCCGAGCTTTTACCCCTTAAGATTATCGAACGGGCTTTCACCAATAATCGCAGGTTGCTGCTTGTTCTTGGCGATCCCGGCGCCGGCAAAACAACACTGTTGCAGTACTATGCCTTGTGTGCGCTTGATCAGAAGCGATATAAAAAGCTTGGCTTTACCAAACCGCCCAAGGTGTTCTATCTGCCCTTGCGCGAACTGATCAATCATGGATCAACATTGCCTGAAAACCTTTCGCAACACGCAAAAAAGTGGTATCAGCAGGATATTGACAGCAAAATTATTGATGAGTGGCTGCAGAATAAAACGGTAACATCGCTTGTTCTTCTTGATGGTCTTGATGAGATCAGTGATACGGCAAAAAGGCAGGAGGCCTGCAAGTGGATCGACAGGATTTTGACAGGCTTCAAGCATGTTCACATTGTCGTGACCTCACGAAGGACGGGGTATGGGAGGGAGGATGCTCTGAAGCCGCAGGTTGTGCTGACCTCTGATCACAAACGCGCAATTGTGCAGGATTTTTCAAAGGAACAGCAGGAGCGGTTTCTGAAAAACTGGTTCAACGCCGCTTTTCTGCGTGAAGAGAAAGCGGATAACGTTGATGAGAAAATCTGGAAAGAGCAGCAGCTTGCAAAAGCGAAAAATCGAAGCGACAGAATTATTGCTGTGCTTCAAGATGAAAAACACAAGGCGTTACGGCAGCTTGCCGCTGTACCGATGATTCTTCAGTTAATGGCACTGCTCTGGAAAAACAATGAGTTTCTGCCGGGCAGTCGTATGGAACTATACCATTCCGTCCTCAATTATATGCTCGAACTCAGGGATAAACAAAAAGAGATAGATTCACAGCTTTCTGCCGAACGTGCTCGCAAGGTGCTGGCTCCGGTAGCACTCTGGATGCAGGAGGAGCTGAAACAGGATGAGGCCGACAAGCAGCTCATGCAGAAGCAGATGCAGCAATGGCTCGATACGCTTGTCGACAGACAGTACGTTCCGCCAACTGCCGATGACTTTTGCGATCATCTGGTGCTTCGTGCCGGATTGCTGTCAAAAATAGGTGAGAGCAAATATGTTTTTCGCCACAAATCCTTCCGGGAATATCTTGCCAGTATCGAGCTTGTCAAGAAAACATTACGAAGTACCTGCTATATCGACACGTTGATTTCAAGTTTTGGCGACCCCTGGTGGAATGAGCCGATGAGGTTCTTTATAGCTCAAACCGATGCCGATCAGTTTGATTGTTTTATGGATAAGCTTGTTGCCTCTGTGGGTGAAGAGGAGTTTCCCCCGGACAAGATGCCGTTTCTCTACACCCTTATCGAAGAGGCGCCTCAGAAAAAGGTTCAGGCTCTCTGTGTAAAGCTGCTGGCAGAAGCAACGACAGCAAGCTGTCAGAGGGTGATTCTTGATTGCCTGAACGCCATCGGTCAACCGATTGCTCTTGAGTCGCTGGGGAGTTTTGTGAACCAAAAACGTGCAAAAAACAGTTCCGTCGCCTCCCGTGCTGAAGAGGTGATGCTTGCTCTTGCATCTGCTTCCGATATGAAGAGCATTTTTAAATCTGTTACGGTTACACAGCCGGAACATTCAGCTTCATATCGTAACAGGTTTGAACAGTATGCCGAGTATATAAGGATACCGGAAGGCAGCTTTCGGTACTCGGTAACAGGCGCTCAGGAGCGGGTATCGGAACTCCGTGTTGCCAAATATCCCGTAACCAACAAGCGGTATCGAGCGTTTATTTCATATCTGCAATCAAGAAAACCGGAAGATGAAGCCCTTAATAAGCTTTACCGGAAGGTACTGGGCGAAATTGCTCGTGATCATACATGGGACAGCGGGTTCAGCGACTATTACAATAAAGGCAGTAAAGATCTTGCCGGATTATTTCGTTCCAAACTGGATGAAGACCGGAAATTCGGTGGAGACGATCATCCGGTTGTCGGGGTTACCTGGTATGCGGCGAAGGGCTACTGCCTGTGGCTC
>JAAXUM010000408.1 GCA_013336025.1 Chlorobiaceae bacterium | reverse complement strand
GATTTCAACAATACGTTCATGAATAAATAATTGGGATTATGAGAAAAAAACGCCCTCTGTTATTTAGATTGAATATAAATAAACCTTTTGAATCTAATTTTATTTTGACTAATTACAAATTATAAAGTCAAACCAGCAATTACTATGGCGTGCAACGGTCATCGGAAAGCCTGTCGACGTCGGCACTGACGAACACCAGAACGTCTGAACAAAAACAAACGGCTATGCAACAGAGATTCTCAAAAAACCAGGAACAGAAGCTCTCGAACTGGCGGCGCCGGCTCAATACTCAAAAAAAATCGGAAGTATTATTTGAGCACTGGATCTTTATGCATACTGCCGCAGTTCTTTTTGCCGGAAAGCCGGGAGAGTTGCTCATTTTAAAAAGAGGGTTATTCAATCTGCTACCCGAAAAAACTCTGGAAAGCATCGATTCATTCTGCAGTTCATTTGCCCTGCAATTCAATGTTCTGCTGGAAAACGAACACTCCATAAAAGTCATATTCTACAACGAGGTCGCTGTTAACCGCCGCATTGACTACATCCCAAAAAAAATTCTGCACTGCACCCTCCGCTATCCGTTTGGATTACGCAGTGAATCGTTTCTGAAGGAACTGGGAAAAAGATGGCTTGAATCGGGGACAACACCTCATGAAATCGGGATTGTGCTTGGGTATCCTCTTAAGGATGTCTGGGGGTTTATGGGTATTTCCTCTGACCCGTGCAGCGGCAGTTGCGGATGGAGGATTTATGGAAATCCTCTGCCTTCTCTAAAAAAAAGAACCCTGTATAACAATGCCCGCGCGCGCGCAGAAACCTATCTGCGAGCGGCATAAAAAGCCATGCCTCCAGCGAAAAAATCAACGGCACCCCGCATGATCACTTCTGCTTCGGGCAATCTTCGTCACAATTTCCAACACATTTTCCAAAAACCTGGAGACTGAAACTGCCAAGCTCAAAGCCGTTTTCCCGGCACACCCTGTCGAGCAGTTCTGACAGTCCACTCTCTGATACCTCGACAACATTGCCGCATTTTTCACAGATGATATGCAGGTGGTTACTCACCCCGTGCGATTTTTCGTAATGGGTGTGCTTGTGACCGAGATCGATTTTGGAAACCAGATGAAATTTAAAAAGCAGATTAAGCGTGTGATAGACGGTAGCGCGCGAAATGCCTACCTGCTTCCTTTTAAGCCGGACAAATATCTCATCCGCATCAAGATGCGTATTGGATCGATAGAGCTCTCGCAGGACGGCAATACGTTCCGTTGTGCAACGCAACCCTTGCTCTTTCATGAATGACTTGAAAAGGCTTTCGGCTTGCCTTGTTTTGTCGCTCGTCTCTTTCTTCGTTTGTAGCGATATTTCAGGCATAACAGGGCTCTTATCGAATAATGAATAATCAATACCGCAAACGCATCGGATGGAGTTCTCCTTTTTTATCGGCATTGCAAAAAAAACGCAGCCGTCAAGGCAGCTGCGGCTTTCCTGAGAAAAGTACAAATTTTAGCACAAAAACAGGAATTATGAACAACCTTCCCTCTTCAGAGCACCTGAAAAGGGGAGGGCTTGCTTTTGGTTATATACTTCAAGAGATACCGGACTCTTTCGTTGACAGAGCTTTTCGGCAGCTCATGCAACATATAGCCCAGCCTTTCGTACACCCTGCAAATCGACCGGTATAACCTGACCGACTGCTGAAAGCTCTGCGGACGATCACTGTCAGTTCGTAAAAATCTCCCTCCACCGGGGGAAGTAACTATAACATTTTTCTGATACCAGCACCCTTCATGAGCCTCGATATAGCAAGCAGAAATCGGGTACATCCCCTCTTCGATATAACCGAACACATCGGGGATCCCTCGATCAAAAAAGC
>JAAXUM010000168.1 GCA_013336025.1 Chlorobiaceae bacterium | reverse complement strand
CACAGCTCCCGGAAAACTCTCCTTTTTGCCGGGAGATCCTTATATTTTTATTTTTTCCGGCTACGCTGTTTCCCGGGCTATAACTCTTCAAACACCATGGCAACCAGGAACAAATATATCACAGCAGGAGGACACCGGCACCGGTATATCGAAACAGGAACTGCTTCAGAAACAATGCTCCTGCTTCACGGCATCTCTTCGTCACTTGACTTTTACGAACAGGTCATTCCTGAGCTTTCAAAATCATTCAGGGTACTTGCCGTTGATTTTCTTGGTTTCGGGCTTTCCGAAAAGCCGGCGAATAAAAAATATTCACTCGAGCTTTATGCCGATCTGATCAATGAATTTCTTGAAAAAACCGACAGTCATGGTCCATCGCTCTATGCTACAGGTCACTCGATGGGCGGCAAATACCTGCTCGCATCGGCGCTCCTCTATCCGCAAACATACAGTAAACTTGTTTTAAGCAATACTGACGGCTTTCTTCACATACCATTCTGGGCTCGGGGAATAAGCCTGCCCGGCGTCAAACAGGTATTGAAGAACGTGGCCACCAGTGAAAAAATGTCAGAAAAAATGTTTGCCGCCGCCTTTTACCAGCCCGATCAGGTCAACAGGGACTCTTACCTGAAAAACCTTATGGTTGCGCGCAACCCTGAAGCTTTCGATACCGTCATGAGTCTCAACAGAAACCTGAAACAACTCGACATGAATCGTACCGGTCTGCGAGGAAGACTGAAAGAACTGAACATACCCGTTCTCGTCATCTGGGGCGACAAGGATCAGTATATCTCGCCAAAAACCGCCAGATCGGTGCATACTGAACTTCCTTGCGCAAAACTGGAAATATTTTCCGATTGCGGTCACTCACCAATGCTCGAATACCCGGAAAAATTCTCAAAAACAGTCAGAGAATTTATTTTTTCCAAAACCAATTATCCAGGTAATCAATGCTCATAACCTTTGAAGGAATCGATGGAGCAGGAAAATCCACCCAGATAAAAAAACTGCAAATACTGCTCCAGAAAGAGGGCCTTGAATCGATAACACTGCGAGAACCGGGTGGAACAGAAGTCGCAGAAAAAATCCGCAGCATTCTTCTCGAAAGCCGCCATGAAATCAGCCCTGTCGGAGAACTGCTGCTGTTTTCAGCAACTCGGTCAGAACTCGTTCAACAGGTAATACTGCCTGCACTGCAAAAAGGAATCATCGTTATCCTTGACCGGTTTTATGATTCCACAAGGGCCTATCAGGGCTACGGACGCGGTATCGACCTCAGTATTCTTGAAACCATCATCTCATTGTCAACATATAATCTGAAACCTGATGTGACTTTTTATCTTGACATCAAACCCGAAGAGGCCCTGATCAGAAAATTTTCCGAAAAATCTCTTCCGCTTGCATTTGAAAATGATGATCTTGACCGGATGGAACGATCAGGCCTTGAATTTTTCAGAAAGGTTCGAAACGGCTATCTGGATATAATCCGTTTGGAGCCTCAGCGTTTTACCGTTTTGAATGCACTTGAGCCCCCTGTTGTCCTTCACCGTCAGATCATTGAAAAACTGAGAACAAAAATACCGGCTCTGGAAGCACGTAATCACTACTGAGAATTCCTCATTTGAAATTAAAAAGTTCTTCCGGTTTGAAATTCCTTATTACCTGTTTTTTTTATTTGGATACCACAAAAGTTTTTCACCGCATTTGGACAGAATTTGATTAGATTGAAGATTATACCAGAGCACATTCACTCCCTTACCGGAACGGCATGCACGAGTCGATTCTTAAAGAGCATCATCTGAACACCTGTTCTTCCCTGATTACGCTTCAAGATATCCGTACACTGAAGGAACTGTACAATCTGAAGGCTGAAACACGTGAATTACGCGAACCGATTGTACGAAATATCATCAAGCAAAGGGTTGTCGGCAGATCGTGTGTTGAATCGCTCAAAAACGCACTCTATTCCCTTGAAACCATCTATATCGATGACGATACCGGGCACAGGCTGTTGCGACTGGACGGTATGAAACAGATAGAGGTTGACCTCACCTATGAGATCCGCGAACTGCAGAAGGACATTTACTACCTCGAATACGGAGAGGACAAGTTCATCAACTACCTGGCCAAATTTATTCCCGATTTCCGGGCTCATGTCAACAAGGGAATCGACCTGCTCAAGGACAAACACTTCATATCATTCATTACCGACCGCGACGGAACAACCAATAACTATTGCGGCCGTTACCGCTCTTCTGTGCAGCCAATCTACAACTCGGTTTTTCTGACCCGTTTTGCAAAAAACTGCTGCAAGAATCCGATTATCATCACCTCAGCCCCTCTGAAAGATTTCGGCATCCTCAATGTTTCCATCAATCCAAGCAATACGTTTGTTTACGCCGGCTCAAAAGGAAGAGAGTTCATTGACCTGCAGGGCGAGTTCAACAGTTTTCCCATTGATGAAAACAAGCAGAAACTGATCCGCCTCCTCAATGACCGAATGCTGGTGCTTCTTCAGGATCCTAATTTCGAGAAATTCAATTTTATCGGCTCCGCCCTTCAGATCAAATTCGGCCAGACAACCGTTGCGCGCCAGGATATAAGTCACTCCATAAAGGAAGATGAATCCGCAGCATTTCTTGAAAAGGTCAAGGGAATCGTACGAGAAATCGATCCGAGTGGAAGAAATTTCCGAATTGAGGACACCGGTCTTGATATCGAAATTATTCTGACCATCGATGTCGAAAATGACAGAACCATCATCAAGGATTTCGACAAGGGGGACGGACTTGATTTCATCTGCAAAAAACTCGGATTCAATACCCGCAATAGTACTACTCTTGTCTGCGGTGATACGGTTTCAGACATTCCGATGCTGAAAAAAGCCGTAGAAATGTTTGATGATGTCTGGACAATCTTTGTCACACGTGACGAAAATCTCAAACGCATGGTTTATGAAATCTGTCCGAACAGCATAACTGTTCCATACCCCGACATCCTCCTGACCATCCTTGGTCTGCTCTCCCTGTAAATGTTCATGCAATCCAACCCAAAACACCACTACCGTTAATGAGTAACCTATTCAAAGGCGCCATTTTTGATCTTGACGGCGTCATCACCGGCACAGCAAAGGTACACAGCCTTGCCTGGGAAGCGATGTTCAACTCTTTTCTGAAAAGTTATGCTGAGGAAAACAATGAAGCGTACGTCCCGTTCGATCCAGTCAACGACTATCATCGATATGTTGACGGAAAGCCAAGAATGGAGGGTGTGAAAAGCTTTCTGGGATCCCGCAATATTGAACTGCACTACGGGGACCTTGACGACATTCCTGAAAAGGAGACCATATGTGGACTCGGTAATCGTAAAAACAGCCTTTTTACTGAAATCCTCATGAAAGAGGGGCCGGAAGTCTATACATCCTCTGTTGATCTTATCAGAGAGATGATAGCAAAAAAAATACGAATCGGCATTGCATCATCGAGCAGGAACTGTCAACTGATTCTGCAACTTGCGGATCTTGAAGATCTCTTTGAAACAAGAGTTGACGGTGAAGTATCCATTGAGCTTAACCTCAAAGGCAAACCAAATCCTGATATTTTTGTAACTGCCGCAGCAAATCTCGGCCTCGAACCTCACGAGTGCGTTGTTATTGAAGATGCTATCTCTGGCGTTCAGGCCGGTTCCCGGGGTAATTTCGGCCTGGTGCTCGGCATTGCACGCGACATTGAGGGATCAAAACTCCGCCAGGAAGGTGCTGACATTGTGGTTAAAGATCTCGCCGAAATCACCACTCTTGATATTGAGCGCTGGTTTAATGAGGGACTTGAAAAAGAGGGATGGAACCTTGAGTACTCACATTACGCTTCAAAAGATGAAAAACTCAGAGAAACATTGACCTCTGTGGGCAACGGGTATCTCGGTGTACGTGGAGCATACGAAGGGTCGAAGGCATCCGGACATCATTATCCCGGAACCTACATTGCAGGGATTTTCAATAAACTCCCGTCCGATGTTCACGGTCAAACCATTTTCAACAATGATTTTGTCAACTGTCCAAACTGGCTCCCTATTGAGTTCAGAATAGGAAAAGGCAGTTTTATTGATCCGTTCAAGGAAAAAATCCTCAGCTACCGGCAGAACCTCGATATGCAGAACGGGACCATGACACGCGAAATCGTTATCCAGGACAACCTTGGAAGGATCAGCAGAATCAGCAGTCAACGGTTTGCAAGCATGGCCAACCCGCACATCTGTGCGATGCGGTTTATCCTCAGACCGATCAATTACCATGCAGAGGTGGAATTCAGAAGCGCCATCGACGGACAGATTGAAAACAAGGGCGTTGCCCGTTACCGTGAACTTGCAGCGGATCATCTTGAACACGTCTATGGCATAGCTGAAAAAGATGCCATGTTCCTGCATGTCGAAACCAACGCATCGCATTACGGAATAGTAACCGGAGCCGTGACAAGAGTATACTGTCACACAAAACAGGAGTGTGTCGAACGTTCCACAACCAGCATACCCCGATACATCGCACAGACATTCCTGATCCCGCTGTCGCCTGAAAAAAAATGCACGATCGAAAAAATAGTTGCCATTCACACTTCGCTTGACAAGGAAAAAACCGATCCTCTCGAAGCAGCCAAAAACTCTCTGCTCGCTACCGAATCCTTTGATTCACTTTTCAGTGCGCATGTTGCCGCATGGGAAAAAATCTGGGGAAAAACCGATATCAAAATTCAGGCCGACCGCTTCAGTCAAAAAGCACTTCGACTGCACACCTATCACATGATGTGCACAGCATCTCCCCATAACCCGTCAATTGATGCGGGCATGCCTGCAAGAGGTCTTAA
>JAAXUM010000407.1 GCA_013336025.1 Chlorobiaceae bacterium | reverse complement strand
AGGAGGTGACGATCACTTTGCTATTGCAAATGGCTACAGCATCCTCCTGGGAAGAAACTTCAATAACAGTGACATCCAGTATGCCCGAAATTTCGCACTGCTTGGCAGTGAAGTCTATGAATCACTCTTTCCGTTCTCTGAAAATCCTCTGCAAAAATCAATCAAAATAAATGGAGCGGTCTTTACCGTTGCCGGTGTCTTTGAAAAAAAAGGTGCCGCATTTGGCCAGAGTCAGGACAATCTGGTATTGATACCCATTACCAGATACCTTGATCATATCAATGAACAAAGCAGCCTGAACATAACCATTGAAGCCCTCTCACAAAAACAATACAAGGAAACCATCGACCAGTCAATCGGTGCCATGAGAGTTGCACGTGGGCTCACCGTAAAAGATCCCAATGACTTTGAAATCAGAACCAATGAATCACTGATCGATTCTTTCCGGGATATTCAGCGGGCAATAACCACCGGTGCATTTATTATCAGCTTTATGGCACTCCTTACATCCGGAGTGGGAATCATGAACATCATGCTGGTCAGCGTTACTGAGCGCACAAAAGAGATCGGTATCCGAAAATCACTCGGTGCACCACAGCAGAGCATCCTGCGTCAATTCCTGCTTGAAGCCGTTATTCTCTCAGTAGCAGGTGGTCTTATCGGGATTATCACCGGAGTCAGTGCCGGAAATATTGTTGCCCTCAAGTTCAATCTCAGCGCAATTTTTCCATGGCTATGGATTTTCATTGCCATGACAGTCTGTTCGATTATTGGTGTCACCTTCGGACTTTTACCCGCATGGAAAGCAGCAACGCTCGACCCTGTTGAAGCACTTCATCCGAAATAAAAATCATCGCGCCCCGCTTCAGACAAAAGAAAAAATCCGATACATGTTTTCAGCAAACTGTTTGACTTCATGAATCATTGCCGGCTCACAGGCCGCAAGCGATCGCATTCGGCTTTTCAATGGTGAGTTCCCGGAAAAACCGGCATCAACGCTCTGCCAGACCGGCAAAACAGCCTCTTCAATCCATCTCCACCGATCACGGGAATCGGTAACGCTCTTTTTTCCTGTAAGGGTTTCAAAATATCCCGACCAGAGAGAAAATGAGGCTTGCGCCTTGCTGCCATCATGAACAGCATCAGAAAAATCAAGGTCGCTGCCAAAAGAGACAACAATGCGGCCAAGCGGACTCAAAAGATCAAACACTGGCTGGAGGGTCGTCATCTGTTCATGACGAAGCAGCTTCACATTACCTTCATGAATAAGCTGCTTCGCCTCCGTTTCGCGATCGGGAACACCAAGAAGTCGAGCCCCTTCATCAATCATCGTAAACCCCGAAAGCAGATATTCTTTTTCATCATCACCGCATAACCTGCCCACCTCTTCAATGCCGCCATCAAGATATGCCGCATGTGCCCAGGCTATATCACTGAAAATAGCATTGTTACCTTTTCTGATTATTTCAAGATCCGAAAAAAGAAATTGCCTTGATGCAAACTCATGCAAAAGTGAAGGAAAATACAGCATCATACCTGTCGCCATACGAACAAGGTCCATTGGATCAAGCGAAAACCTTCGACGCTCACCCGGGAGGAGTGAGTGAAACTGTTCGGGAGCATGAATCAATTCAGTAAAAACAAGGGCAATACCGACCTGCCGGGAAGCAAACGCAGCCATACCCGACCACTTGAAGAGATCGGGTTTTTGAAGATACCATGCGGCATAATGAGCAGTAATAGCCCGGTTTCGTGCTGTAAAATCCTGAAGAGCCGGCAACTCCGATTCAAGCAGCTCACGCCATTGTTCTTTCGTTCGATACATACGGTAATGCTTATTGACAGTCACTACTGTCCGGTTAAAATAATGCGAGCTGAGG
>JAAXUM010000167.1 GCA_013336025.1 Chlorobiaceae bacterium | reverse complement strand
GGGTTGACAAGCCGAGCACCTGATTTATAGGAAGTCCACTTTTCACTGATAGGGCCTTCAGGAATTCCGGCAGCGAGAGGTATCATTAAAGAGTCGTGTTTATCGTTGGACAATGCTGGATTTAGCAATTGTTAATCTATCTGAACAGCATAAAACAGAGCGGGATCGTCATGAATCCTCCGCTGATGACAACGGCATAGATCGTGCCGATTACTTTCAGTGTTCCCGTATATCTGCTGTGATTCCAGCCCATGCTCTGAAATGCCGACTGAATGGCATGGTTGAGGTGAAAGCCGAGAAACAGGAATGAGATCAGGTAAAGCGAAGAGTACAGGTTGTTTGAGAACAGCAGAACTGCGCGATGGTAAAAATCGTGAGCTTCAACTCCCTGCGGTGGCGCGACAAGACCTACCTTGATAAAATAGAAATCGAAAAAATGAAGGAGGAGGAAAATGAAGACGATAATGCCGGAGTGAAACATGTACTTCGACAGAAACGAAGTCTCTGAACGGTTGCTGTAACTGTAGCTGACTGGCCTTGATTGTCGGTTTTGCATGGAGACGAGTACACCGAAAACCATATGGAGCAGAAATCCTGCAAAGAGCACCTGTTCAAAAATTCTGATAACCGGGTTTGTTCCCATGAAGGATGCCGCCGCAGTAAAGGCTTGTCCTCCGTCGTTCAAAAGGAGCATCAGGTTGATGAAGAGATGCACAAAAAGAAACGTTGCCAGAAAAAGTCCGGCAAGCGCCATAACCACTTTTCTGGTTATGGATGAAAAGAGCGCTGACTTGTTCATTACAATGATTTTTTCAGAAAAAAAAGAACAGAGGAAGTGTTTTCCTGCGGGAAAAGGTAAAATCATTTTTCGACTTTGCAAAGAAAATATCTGTGGTTTCAAAGAAAAGCGATTGCGCGAACCGGTGAGGCTTCAGATCGGGAGAGTTTGAGAGGCATACAGAAAAAATTGAATCCGACTGCGGGCAGTTTTTCGAGATGGGCAAGATTTTCAACAAGAATGATGCGTTTTTCAAGAAATATTCTGTGTACAGGGAGATCTTCGGCATCGGGAGCGTCCACAGAGATCATATCGACGCCGATCCCTTTGAGACCGAGCCCTGCAAGTTCTGACGCAGCTTCTATGCTGAGTACCGGATATCCGGTATAATACTTTTCGGTGCCCCAGTAACGGCTCCATCCTGAACAGAGCAGCACAAAATCACAACCGTGGAGCGACGGGAGATATGCCTCAAGATCCCTGCAGGTAATACGGGCTGCCGGCGAGCAATTGACGCTGATTACCGCAGCCGGCCCTGCAAAATGCTGTACGGAAAAACCATCAAGATCCTCGCCATTGCCAAAAATGTGCGACGGAGCGTCAAGATGGGTTCCTGTGTGTGTGGTGAGGGTTATCTGCTGTTCTCTGAACCCTTGATTCTCAAGAGAGGAGAGCTCCTTGAAAGCAGGCGATGGCGTTCCCGGATAAACAGGCATGCCTGCTTCAAGAGGGTGGGTAAGATCAATAATTCTCACGGGCAACTCTGTATTTATTTGTTCCGACACCTCCGTCTGTGCTGTTCCCGGCATGTCGGAACTCTTAAGGCAATAGATAGAAGAGCTCCCCTCATGATTCGGCAAAAAAAAGTGCATGGCGGAGACGATACGGAAATATATGGTTATACCCGCTTCGCTCTCATTGTTTTTCTGTTTTTCACTACATTGGTAGGTGATGTTTTCATTGTTTAAAATTTTTTCTACCTCCGCCCATGCAACATTTCATGAATCTGCGCAGTGCAGGAAAGCTGCTTACGGTTGTCGGGTTTCTTCTCCCCCTTTTTTCCTGCGGCAAGTCGCCGGAGGAAAAGCTGATGGAGAAGGCAATTGAGCAATCTACGGGGAAAAAGGTTGATATCGATGCTGATGGCAATAAGCTCACTATCGAATCGGATGGACAGAAGATGGAGTTTCAGCAGCAGCAGAAGGGCGTCTGGCCTGCTGATATTCCTTCCGATGTTCCTGAATTTTCCAGGGGGAAAATAGTGGCAGTGACCAGGGCGTCAATTCCTGAAAATGAAAGCTGGTCGGTAGTCTATGAAGATGTCAAAACGACGGACCTCAAGGATTACGAACCCCGTCTGAAAGAGAGAGGCTTTACAACGTCGGCCACATTTTTTTCTTCAGATGAAGGTGAGCATGGAACGGTATCCGGCCAGAAGGGAAAGCTCAATGTGGCCGTGATGGCCGGCAGCGGCAAAGCCTCCCTTTCAGTTGTCAGCGAAAAATAGCTCGTGACCGAATAGCGGGAGTGCTGGTTCTGTTTTTTTAATATTGGCGTCCATGGCGCAATCTATCTGCACGATTTCTATGCATAACTCTTTTTATAATCCGGATTGTCTTTTCTGCAGGATAGTGTCCGGCGAAATTCCCGCCGATATTGTCTATCGCGATGAGCATGTTCTTGCTTTCAGGGATATCAACCCGGCGGCTCCTCAGCATCTGCTGATCATTCCCTTGAAACATATTGCATCTCTGAACGAGCTCCGGTCTGAAGAGCTTGAGATTGCCGGTCATCTGCTTCTTGCAGCGGGAGAAGTTGCACGGAAAGCAGGCCTGTATGATTCAGGTTACAGGATGGTGTTCAATACAGGATCGGATGCGATGCAAAGCGTGTTTCACATTCACGGTCATCTTATCGGGGGCTGTCGTATGGGCTGGCCTCCCTTTCCCGGCGAGGTCGTCGATCACGGGTAAGCGGCATCTTGCTTCTTCCGGGTATTGTCAGTGCTCGTTCAGAAATCTCTTAAAGGAGAATCATTCATGAGATCGCAAAAAAACCCGTTTGGAGTAACGTGCACGCTTCAGACCGGAGATGGTCCGGTTTCGTACTGCTCGCTTTCAGCGCTTGAAGTATCCGGGTTCGATGCTGTTTCCCGGTTGCCGAAGTCAATGAAAGTTCTGCTCGAATCAGCACTCAGAAACGTTGATAACGACACTGTCAGGGAGGTCGATGTCAGTCTCCTTGCAGAGGGGGTTGCTGAAGGGCGCGAGGCCGTTGAGGTTCCGTTCAAGCCGGCAAGAGTCCTGTTGCAGGATTTTACCGGCGTGCCTGCAATTGTTGACCTCGCCTCACTCCGTGACGCTTGTCTGCGTTCAGGCGGGGACCCGGAGCGTATCAATCCGCTTGTTCCCTGTGATCTTGTCATTGACCACTCTCTGCAGGTTGATGCTTATGGAACTCCTGATGCCCTGAAGATAAATCTTGATCTTGAGTTTGACCGGAATCGCGAACGCTACGCTTTTCTGAAATGGGCAGAGCGTGCGTTTCGCAATTTCAGGGTTGTACCGCCCGGAACGGGAATTGTTCATCAGGTCAATCTTGAGTATCTCTCCCGGGTGGTCTCTGTAGAAAACGGGATGGCTTTTCCTGATTCACTTGTCGGAACCGACAGTCACACGACGATGATTAACGGCCTTGGCGTGACGGGATGGGGTGTCGGGGGAATCGAAGCGGAGGCAGTCATGCTTGGTCAGCCGGTCTATCTGCTCCGGCCTTCGGTAACCGGAGTTCGCGTTTTTGGTGAGCTTGTTGCGGGTGTAACCGCTACTGATCTGGTGCTTACCATGACCGAAAGGCTTCGTCGTGTAGGGGTTGTGAATGATTTCGTGGAGTTTTTCGGTCCGGGTCTCGATCTGCTTTCACTGCCTGACAGGGCAACTCTTGCCAATATGGCACCTGAATATGGCGCAACCATGGGCTTTTTTCCTGTTGACGGCGTTACGCTCGACTATCTGGATATGACAGGAAGGGGCAACTGCCGTGATCTTGTTGAGCGTTATTCGAAGGAGCAGGGTTTATGGCGGGATCATGCATGCGATCCGCTGTTTACAAGGGTGGTTGATTTTGATCTGGGATCGGTTGAGCCCTCCGTTGCGGGGCCTGGCCGACCGCAGGACAGAGTGCCTCTTTCCATGGTAAAACAGAGATGGCTTCAGGGGTTCAAAGATCTCTATGGCAGGCAGCCGGGAGAGCGATTTTCGAATGCCTCTGCAATGGACACTGAGGGCGGGGAGCTTTTTCCGCCTGATACGAAGATCGGGGATGATGATGCCGATACGGTTGGCCGTGAGTTTTCCCTTGATGATGGTGCGGTCGTGATAGCAGCAATCACCTCCTGTACCAACACCAGTAATCCGTCGGTCATGATAGCAGCAGGGCTTGTTGCTGAAGCAGCCGTTTTGAGGGGACTTACCGTAAAACCATGGGTGAAAACCTCGATGGCTCCGGGCTCGAGAGTGGTAAGCGATTATCTTGAGCAGTCGGGGCTTGCTGACGATCTCAATGCGCTTGGATTCAATATTGTCGGTTATGGATGCACGACCTGCATAGGCAATTCCGGGCCTCTTCCTGAAAACACAGCACGGGCAATTGAAGCAAAGGGCGTTGTTGCCGTTTCGGTACTTTCAGGAAACAGGAATTTTGAGGGACGGATTCAGTCTCAGGTAAGGGCGAACTATCTGATGAGCCCGCCGCTTGTTGTTGCCTATGCTATAGCCGGTACGATAGACATTGATCTTGTTACCGAGCCGCTGGGGATTGATTATGCCGGTGTGCCGGTCTATCTCCGGGACCTTTGGCCAACGCAGGATGCCATCAAATCGCTCAGAGATCGTTCCGTGCTTCAGGAAATGTATGTCAGCAACTACAGCGATGTGTTCAAGGGAACAAGGCAGTGGGCAGAGGTGGCAACATCAGAGGGAGGACTGTATCAGTGGGATGAACGGTCAACGTATATCTGCAACGTCATCGAGAAAAGGCGGACGGCAGATATA
>JAAXUM010000166.1 GCA_013336025.1 Chlorobiaceae bacterium | reverse complement strand
CTGACAGGACTGGACGTATAATAATGAATGACAGGTGGCCTCAAGTGATCTCCTTTGCGGGATGATTTTCAGTTTCTTTTCAATATAAGGGAAGCAGAGTGAATTTAATTTGCGTTTTCGTGACAACTCTGCATTGAGTGTCGATTGACGCACCTCTTTTTTTTCAGGATTATGATCCCTTGCCACTTGCGAAAAAAAAGCGCGATTCACATGCCTTATTTGTTTAACGTTATGAGCACTTCCGGATTCTCTTGCAGAAATCAGTTTCACCGAATTGTATGGCTGGTTGTTTTTGCTGTTTTAAATTGATTCATATGGTAAAAAAAATCGTATCCGGAGGCCAGACTGGTGTTGATCGCGCAGCGCTTGACGCTGCCATTGAAGCGGGGTTGGCTCACGGAGGCTGGTGCCCTAAAGGAAGAAAATCCGAAGACGGTATGGTTCCTGCGCACTATCTTCTTGATGAAACGCCAGGCAGCGGGTATACTCAGAGAACAGCCTGGAACGTAAGGGATTCGGACGGAACGCTGATAATTGCTCGAGGAGTCCTGACGGAAGGGTCGCTTTATACGTTCGAGTGTGCCTTGCAGGCAGCACGTCCGGTTATGGTTGTCCGACCTGAAGATCGTGAGGTTTCAGTAGCCATTCATGCATGGATTGTCCGTTACGGTCTTGAGACTCTCAACGTGGCCGGTCCGAGAGCAAGCTCGGATCCGGACATCTATGCTGCTGCACGCAGCATTGTTGAAACGTTTATTGGTTGCGGTAGGCGGAATATTCCTGAAGGCTTTTAACACCGAACTCCTGTCGGCGGATGCAGTCTATAGCCTGCACCGATGCCTCGGCAGCCTCTATGGTGGTAACGAACGGCACATTGCTGAGTACTGATGCAGCACCGATAGCCTCTTCATCGTGCAGGGCTTTTTCGCCTCTCGGTGTATTGATGACAAAGTCTATTTTACCATGCTTGATGATATCGAAGATGTTCGGTCTTCCATCTTCCCCAACCTTGAATACTTTCTTGCATTCAATGCCGTTATCGATGAGAAACTGATGGGTTCCGGCTGTTGCGACAAGATCGAAATCCATGCGGAACAATTCCCGTGCGATAGTGATAATTCGCTGATTTTTATCCTGATCGTTGACACTGATAAAAACAGCACCTGAGAGAGGCAGTTCCATGTTTGCGGCCTGATAGGCTTTCGCAAAGGCTTCGGGGAACTGGTCCGCGAGGCTCATGGCTTCACCGGTAGAGCGCATTTCCGGGCCGAGATAGACGCCTGATTTGACGAACTTGGAGAACGGAAAGACCGGTTCTTTGATGGCAAGATGTTTCATGCCGAGTTCATCGCAGTCTTTAAGATCATATTCTCTGCGAAGATCGCTGAGTTTTTCACCCAGCATGACACGGGTTGCGATTTTAACCACAGGAACAGCGGTGGCTTTGCCGACAAAAGGAACGGTTCGGCTTGCTCTGGGGTTGACTTCGAGCACATACACATGGTCGTTCTGTACGGCATACTGGACGTTCATAAGGCCTACAACATGAAGATTAGCTGCAAGTATATGGGTATAGGTCTTCATGGTTGCGATGACTTCCGGACTGATGTTGTGGTACGGCAGTATGGAGGTCGAGTCACCGCTGTGAATGCCGGCAGCTTCAACATGCTGCATGATACCGCTGATGACGCAGTCGCTGCTGTCAGCAATGGCATCAATGTCGAACTCGACAGCTGTTTCAAGAAAGCGGTCGATCAGCAGCGGATATTTCTCGGAAATGAAGAGCGCCTGATCAACATACTCTTTAAGCGAGTCATCGCTGTAGATGATTTTCATAGCTCTTCCTCCAAGCACATAACTTGGACGCACAAGCACAGGATAGCCTATTCTTCTGGTAATCATCTGAGCCTCTTCGAAGCTGATGGCGGTACCGTAATCCGGATGCGGAATATCAAGTTTTTCCAGCAGTGCTCCGAATTTTTTACGATCTTCGGCAAGGTCGATGCCGGTCGAAGAGGTGCCGAGAATGGTTACACCCGCTTCTTCAAGTTTTGTTGAAAGCTTCAGCGGAGTCTGACCGCCAAAACTGACAATGACGCCAAGCGGTTGTTCATGCTCGATAATACGAATGGTGTCTTCGAATGTAAGCGGTTCAAAGTAGAGTTTGTCGGCAATGTCGTAATCGGTAGAGACGGTTTCAGGGTTGCAGTTGACCATAATGGTCTCATATCCGGCTTCTCTGAGTGCGAATACAGCCTGAACGCAACAGTAGTCAAATTCAATGCCCTGGCCGATGCGGTTGGGACCGCCACCGAGGATAATGACCTTTTTGCGGTCTGAAGAGACGGATTCATTTTCCTCTTCATATGTTGAATAATGGTAAGGCGTTTTGGCATCAAATTCAGCGGCGCACGTGTCAACGGTTTTAAAAACCGAAATAACGCCGAGATGCTTTCTCAAATTCCTGACCACTGTTTCGGTGGATTTGAAAATGTGGGCAATCTGATAATCGGAGAATCCGTGCTCTTTTGCCTTTAAAAGCATTTCTTTCGGTAATTTCCGCGCAAGGTCAAGAACTTCTTGCGACAGTTCAGCGGCTTGAGTGGTCATGCAGTGTCGATAGGTTGTATATGCTTCAGAATAAGGCTGTTTCGTAAGGTAACATTTCAGCAGGGTTTTATGAAATTGGAGGAGTATAATAAAAATGCCTATGCTTATCAAAGCTGTCATGCAGCTCAAGGTTAAGTTTATTGACGCAGAACCAGTATGCGGAGTTGCAGGGGGTTCACCGTTTTTTTAGCGATGCCCTTTTGACAAGCAGTGCAAACCGATCAGGATTTTTTTTACATTACATTCTTTGCGCTTAACTATCGGTTCTGATAACAAGGTTGAACAACGTGTATGGACAAAAAGATTTTTGATGCAATCGAGGCCGCTGTTGAAGATATACGACAGGGAAAACTGGTTATTGTGATTGATGATGAGGATCGTGAAGATGAAGGTGATTTTATTGCCGCTGCTGATGTTGTGACTACCGAAATGGTGAATTTTATAACCAAAGAGGCTCGCGGGCTGTTATGTGTGGCACTTACCATGGATCGTGCCAGAGAGCTGCAGCTTGATCCGATGGTTCAGAGAAACACCTCTCAGCACGAAACCAATTTTACGGTATCCGTTGATGCTCTTGCTCCAGGGGTGACTACCGGTATTTCGGTTTCTGATCGGACAATGACGATAAAAATGCTTGGCGATCCGCTTTGCAAGGCTGACGATTTTTCTCGTCCGGGACATATTTTCCCATTGCGTGCCATGGATGGCGGTGTGCTCAGACGGGTGGGTCATACTGAAGCTGCGGTTGATCTTGCGCGGCTTGCCGGATGCAGTCCGGTGGGGCTCCTGTGCGAAATTCTGCATGATGACGGAAGTATGGCAAGGCTTCCCGAACTGATACGCTTGAAGGAGAAATTCGGATTGAAGCTGATTACCATCAAGGATCTTGTCGCTTATCAGATGCAGCGTAACAAGCTGGTGTATCGGGCTGTAGAATCAAAACTTCCTACGATCTATGGCGAGTTCAGGCTGATTGCCTACGAATCGTTTATTGACCAGCAGAACCACATGGCCTTTGTCAAGGGGGATGTTTCTACCGATGAACCGGTGCTCGTCAGGGTTCACTCACAGTGTGCGACAGGGGATACGTTCGCTTCTCTGCGGTGCGACTGTGGTAACCAGCTTGCATCTGCCCTTACCATGATTGAAAATGAAGGTCGAGGTGTGCTGGTTTACCTGATGCAGGAAGGTCGGGGTATCGGGCTTATCAATAAACTGAAGGCCTATAATCTGCAGGATGAAGGTTTTGATACGGTTGAGGCAAATGAAAAGCTCGGGTTCAAGGCTGATCTGCGCGACTATGGAATTGGAGCTCAGATTCTCAAGGACCTCGGGGTAAAAAAAATGAAACTGCTCACCAATAATCCAAAAAAAGTTGTTGGTCTCGAAGGGTATGGTCTCGAGATTACAGAGAGGGTTTCCCTTGAAATTGCTCCCAATGCCCTCAACAAGGGCTATCTGGATACAAAACGAGATAAAATGGGCCACATGATCGGCTGTTCCTGTGGCAAATAAAAACTTTTTTTTGAACAGATAACTGAAAATCATTTGTATTAAAGGACAATAACCCCCAACCCCGTAAACTTCCGTCAGGAAAAGGAACGATACAACGATGGATACCGATATCCTTCAGATGCAGGATAAAGAGGTTTTTGAAGCTCTGGTCAACGAGACGGTAAGGCAGACCGAAACGCTTGAGCTTATCGCTTCTGAAAATTTTACCAGCCGTGCAGTTATGCAGGCATGCGGCTCGGTGATGACCAACAAATATGCCGAAGGCTATCCCGGAAAAAGGTACTACGGCGGGTGCGAATTTGTTGATGTTGCTGAAAATCTTGCGCGTGACCGGGCGAAAAAACTCTTCAACTGTTCATATGTCAACGTCCAGCCGCATTCCGGCTCAAGTGCCAACATGGCAGTACTGTTCTCGGTACTCAAGCCTGGCGACCGGATTATGGGCCTTGATCTGTCGCATGGCGGACATCTTACCCATGGCAGTTCTGTGAACTTTTCAGGTCAATTGTACGAGGCCCACTCATATGGTGTTCGGAGGGAAACCGGCTGTATAGACATGAATATGGTAGAAGAGCTGGCCAATAAGGTTCGTCCGAAACTTATCATCTGCGGTGCAAGTGCCTATTCCCAGGGCTTTGATTTCAAGGCTTTCAGGGAGATTGCCGACAAGGTTGGCGCTCTGCTCATGGCTGATGATAAGTTTCGGACGAACCTTATTGGCCAGCTCTTCTACCATATTCATGTCTATACAGCCGGTTTCCCTCCGAAC
>JAAXUM010000011.1 GCA_013336025.1 Chlorobiaceae bacterium | reverse complement strand
GCACGAAAACCGCTCAAGGCAAAGGAGGGCGTTGGCATTACCCAGATGCACTATGCCCGCAACGGAGTTATCACTCCTGAAATGGAGTATGTCGCCATACGGGAGAACCAGATGCTTGAAAGCTGGACATCTTCGTTTCGGGGCAGCAACAGCATGGAACCTGTTACACCTGAATTTGTACGACAGGAGATTGCCCGGGGCAGGGCGATCATTCCGGCAAACATCAATCATCCTGAACTTGAGCCGATGATTATCGGCAGAAACTTCCGGGTTAAAATCAATGCCAATATCGGCAACTCCGCCATGGGGTCATCAATTGACAAAGAGGTGGAAAAAGCTGTCTGGGCTTGCCAATGGGGTGCCGACACAATAATGGATCTCAGTACCGGTAACAGCATACATAAAACCCGTGAGTGGATAGTGAGAAACTCTCCTGTACCTGTTGGCACTGTCCCGATCTACCAGGCACTTGAAAAAGTCGGCGGTGTTTCGGAAGCGCTCACCTGGGAGGTTTATCGGGATACCCTGATTGAACAGGCGGAACAAGGCGTTGATTACTTCACCATTCACGCAGGCATTCTCCTTGAACACCTTCCCTTTGCTGAAAAGCGTCTTACCGGTATTGTGTCGAGAGGAGGATCTATCATGGCAAAATGGTGCCGGGCACATAACACGGAAAACTTTCTTTTCACGCATTTTGAAGAGATATGCGGCATCCTCAAAGCCTATGATATTGCTGTCTCTCTTGGCGATGCACTGAGGCCGGGTTCAATTATCGACGCCAACGATGAGGCTCAGTTCGGTGAGCTTAAAGTCCTTGGAGCGTTAACGCTCGTCGCATGGGAGCATGATGTCCAGGTGATGATTGAAGGCCCGGGGCACGTTCCGCTTAACCTGGTTGCCGAAAACATGGAAAAACAGCTTGAGCTGTGTCATGAAGCTCCTTTTTATACACTCGGGCCTCTTGTCACCGATATCGCTGCAGGATATGATCACATCAATTCAGCAATCGGCGGCGCTCTGATTGCAAGTTATGGTTGTTCAATGCTCTGCTACGTCACACCGAAGGAGCATCTCGGACTTCCTGACAAAAACGATGTCCGTGAAGGGGTTATATCCCACAGAGTTGCCGCACATGCTGCAGACATTGCAAAAGGAAACCCTGCTGCATGGCTGCGCGATGAGCTCATGAGCCAGGCACGCTACTCTTTTGCCTGGGATGATCAGTTCAATCTTTCACTTGACCCGAAAAAAACCCGCGAAGTTCATCGCCAGAGTATGGCTGCAAGCGGAAACCTGAACAAAAACCCGGATTTCTGCACCATGTGCGGCCCCGATTTCTGTTCGATGAAAAAATCACGGGAGTTAAACGGGTAATAAAAAACAGAACTCCTCATTGCATTACAGGAGTTTGTGCATTAAAAAGGGCGCTGTTGAAGCGCCCTTTTTAATGGAGTATTTTTTTGAAGACTCTGTTTCAGTCAGCAGCGTTCACTATTGCGACAAAATCGGCTACATTGAGACTTGCTCCGCCGATGAGGCCTCCATCAATATTGGGCATCGAAAAAAGCTCTTTGGCATTTGAAGGCTTGACGCTTCCGCCATACTGAATCCGGAGTTTTTCGGCTGCTTCTTCACCCAGCAGATCACTGACAGTATTGCGAATCATAAGATGAACCTCCTCCGCCTGTTCGGAAGTTGCGGTTTTTCCGGTACCGATAGCCCAGACCGGTTCATAGGCAATAACCATATTGGAGATATTGCCGATACCAAGAAGACCTTCCCGTACCTGTGCGGTCACAACGTCGCCGGTGACTCCGCCTTCACGCTGTTCAAGGGTTTCTCCGACACACATGATAACCTGCAATCCCTCGGAAAGTGCCTGTTTGACTTTGCTGTTGACAATCGCATTGGTTTCACCAAAATATTGCCTGCGTTCGGAATGTCCGATGATCACCGCAGAGCAGCCCGCTTCACGAACCATGCTTGCCGACACCTCGCCGGTAAAGGCCCCATCGGGTTCAAAATGACAGTTCTGGGCAACAAGTGAGACACGACTGGGTAGTGTCAGTTTGCCAACTTCATATAAAGCGGGAAAAGCGGGAGCAATACCCACGTCACATCCGGAAAACTCTTTACCAATCGCGGCTATAACTTCGGCGGCAAGTGTGATGGATTCGGTAACGGTTTTATTCATTTTCCAGTTACCAACAACAATTTTTTTACGCATATTTTCAGTAATCTGTTTTTATATCCCTGTAAATTCTATCAACCTGTTCAATGCTGAAGGCGTGCTTGCCTCCGCGAGCGTCTTTCAATTCAACACCACTGCTGCTCACTGATGTTATTTTACCGTGCCAGACTCGTGATTCTCTGGTAACAAGATTGATTTCAAGATTCAGCAGGTTCTGGTTTCCACTGATTTGAGCCGGACGGTAGATTATCTGTCGTTTTCCCATAAGAGCTGTTCGTTTTTGTTATACCCCCCCTGTCATCGCTGAACAGAAAGAGAATACTGTTCTCGTTAATCCAGGAGGAACAGTTCGTTTCTGTTGCGCCTATTTAACAAAAATCTCCAATATCTCATAGTGCAACTCACCTTTAGGCACCATGATCTGTACTATTTCACCAACTGTTTTACCGATGAGCGCACGACCAACCGGAGAGCGAACCGAAATTTTCCCAAGGTCGGTATCGGCTTCTTCAGATGATACGAGGGTGTATTCGATGATCTCTCCCTCTTTATCGAGATCACGAAGCTTGACAGACGTCAGGATGTACACCTTGTCGGTCTTGACCTGTTTGGGATCAAGAATAGTTGCTGATGAAAGCTTGTTTTCAAGATCTGCAATATGTGCTTCGGTCAGGGATTGTTCCTCTCTTGCCGCATCATACTCCGCGTTTTCACTCAAGTCCCCATGAGCTCTTGCCTCTGCAATTTTTTCCAGAACTTCCTTTCTCTTCTGATGTACCAGCACATGCAGCTCTTCTTTCAGCCGATTGTACCCATCTCTTGTCAGGTAAATTCTGTCGTTCATGTCATTAGCTGTTTTGATGGTGATGATAAATGGCTCAAGAGTGCCAAAGACGCATTGCTGACCAAGGAATCCGGCAAACCGGCTATGCAAATAAAAAAAGTAAAGTCAGCGCACGCGCTACTGACTTTACTTCAAAACAATGTACAATTCTAATTGCTTCAGGCCAAAAAACTTTTGGAACACCTCCGTTTATTTGTTTCTGAATTTCCCTACTTGCCGGGACTCACAACAATATACCGGGGTAAATCCTAAACATTAAAAGCCAGATAGATTTTGCTTCCACCACGCTCAACCAGAAGAAAAAGCAGATCGCCGCTTTTGACCTTGCTCAGAAGAGCGCTGTATTGTGCGGAGGTGGTTATCGGCTGCTTGTTGACCGATACGATCACATCACCCGGGCGAAGCCCGGCACGGAATGCATTACTTGACTGGTCGACGCTGGTGATAATCACTTTGCCTGATGCCTCTGTTAACTGATACTGCCGGGCAAGTTCCGGTGTAAGCTCCTGCGACCTGAAACCAAGAGCATCGCTGGAGCGTGAGACCTCTGCACCTGCAACCTCTTTAGCAGGCTGCTCTTCAAGCCTGATTGAATACATCCTGATCTCACCATCGCGAAGAACGCGAAGACGAGCCGTCGAACCGGGCTGCATTGCTGCAATGGCATTGCGAAGTTCTACGCTGGCTGTAACTTTTTTATCGTTGAACTCGGTAATAATATCTCCGGTTTTCATACCGCTTCGTGCTGCCGGACTTCCGGCGACCACTGTTCCAACCAGAACTCCTTCAGCTTTAGGAAGCTGAAGACCTTTGGCAATATTTTCATCAATATCCTGAATACTGATACCAAGGTATCCCCTGCTCACCTTTCCTTTGGTAATAAGCGCGGTGAGTACCTGCTGAGCCATGTTTGAAGGTACCGCAAAACCTATGCCTTCAAAACCCCCTGTGCGGCTTGCAATGGCCGTATTGATTCCAACAAGTTCTCCATTGATGTTGACAAGCGGTCCACCTGAGTTACCGGGATTGATGGCCGCATCGGTCTGAATGAAATCCTCATAATCGGCAAGGCCTACATTTGCACGGCCTATTGCGCTTACGATTCCCTGGGTAACAGTACGGGCAAGATTTTCGCCGAGCGGACTGCCTATTGCAATCACCCATTCACCAACCCTGAGGTTATCACTGTTTCCGATCATAATGGGTTTAAGGCCGCGAGCATTGACCTTGATAACGGCAAGGTCGGTCTTGGGGTCTTTACCGATAATTTTAGCCTCTATTTTCTTGTTGTCGCTTGTGCGAATATAAATTGCATCCGCATTTTCAATAACATGATTATTGGTCAGAATATAACCGTCATCCGTCACGATTACCCCTGATCCGAGTCCATGCTGAACCTCTTTACGCTCATTCGGGGAGCGCGCGCCTCCCGGGGATCCGAAAAAGCCGTCAAATGATCTTCCGAAAAAGTCAAAGGGACTTATAATCCTGCGACTGACGGTTTTTTCAGTAAACACGGTAACAACAGAGGGTGTCGCTGATTCGGCGATCTGTACAAAGGCTTCGTTGAAATCCCTGAGCGAGTGTATTGGGTAATTCTCGAAATTGTTTTTTGCGTTGGCGTAGTTGGGATTATTTTTCAGCACCGTACCTTTGCCCTGACCAGGAATACTGAACTCGACATTGGCAAAAACAAGACCGCCAACTAAAATACCCGCAAAGACAAGCAGCAGATATTTCAACATGCTTTTTTTCTTTTTCATAGATATCGGAATGATTGGTTAGTCGTTACTGTAAAGTCTCCATACGTTCAAGTGCCGTCAGCCCGGCTCTCATTTTATTCATCGTTTCATCATATTCAGCAAGAGGTTTCGAATCGGCTACAATGCCTCCGGCTGCCTGAAAATAGATTGTTCCCCCTTCAACAACCATCGTTCGAATGGCAATCGCAGTTGTCAGATTGCCCTTGAAGTCAAGAAAACCGACAGCTCCTCCATACAGACCACGTTTTTCTTTTTCGAGCTCGTAAATTATTTCCATGGCACGTACTTTCGGCGCTCCGGTAAGCGTACCCGCCGGAAAACACGACCAGAAAGCGTCCATGGTTCCAAGATCGTCTCTCAGTTCCCCTCGCACATTGCTTACAATATGCATGACATGTGAATATTTTTCAATAACCATCATCTCGTTGGTCTCGACTGTTCCGATTTTGGCAATTCTTCCAATGTCGTTCCGGCTCAGATCAATAAGCATGAGATGTTCCGCGCACTCTTTCTCATCGGCAAGCAGTTCTCGGGCTATTGCCTCGTCCTCTTCAAAGCTCATTCCCCGATGCCGGGTTCCGGCTATCGGCCGGGTATCAACGATCCTGCGTCCTCTGCTGTCTCGCTCAACCTTGACGAGAAGTTCCGGGGAAGAACCGATAATCCTGAAATCCTTCAGATCGAAATAATAGAGATAGGGCGAAGGATTTATGGTTCTAAGCATGCGGTAAACATCAAAAGGTCTCGTATTGAGCGGCCTTCTGAGACGCTGGGAGACCTGTACCTGAAAAATATCACCGTCAAGAATATACTCCTTGGCTTTGAGAACTTTCTGCAGATAGGCTTCTTTTATGGTATTGGAAACTACCTGTTCCGGTTTTTCAGTCTGCAGCGAAATCTCATCCGCCGAGAGAGGACGGAACATCTGTTCGGCTATGCGCTCTATTTTTTGTAAGGCAAAAGGTTTATCCTCTTCATCAAGATAATTGACAATAATAAAGGCCTTGCGCATGATATTGTCGAAAACCACCAGCGTATCGCAAAAAAGAAGAAAAACATCGGGCATTCCGGCCGGATCAGGTGATGCCGGTTCAGGAATCCGTTCAACAAGATGCATGGCATCATACCCGAAATAACCGAACACCCCTGAAGTAATCATCTGCGGTGATCCGTTTTTTTTCTTCGGAATCTCTTCGGTATCGAACGATTCAAGGCAGCGATCGATGATTGTTCGAAGATTGGTTTCCTGCTCGGTTATGACTGACAGGGAACCGAACTTCCGATCAAGAATATCGAGAGCTATCTCTCCATTGACTGAACCCCGGAGAAGTGCAACCGGATCAAAGGCGATATAGGAAAACCGGGCAAGCATCTCTTCTCCTTCAACCGATTCAAGCAGACAGGAGTATTCACGCTGAAGTTTGAGATACACGGAAACAGGTGTTTCGGTATCCGCATAAACTTCCTTGACAAGCGGTTTTAGAATGAATGGAGTATGCGGTGTATGAAGAGCCATAGTACGGTAATGCTGTAGAGCACCTCAAGAGATCATTTTTTCCCGACATATCGGGACGGCGCCCTGTATTGGAAATTGATTTCGCTCAATTAAGAAAAAAATTTTCTATCATAACATGAAAAAGAGAACATTGGTCTGCGTTTGCAGTTAACGTCAGTCCCGGTCTTGTGCCATGACATCTGGATCCTCTGAAAAACTTACCCTGTCCAGCTGGCTGAAAGCACTGCTGCTCTCTCCCGGCATCCTTTTTCTTTTCGTTTATCTTGCGATCTACCTTTCTACAACAATTTATCTGAATCTTGATTTCAAGAAAAATCTGCTGCACAACCTCTCTATTCCAGGGAACACCCCTTACCACATCAGCATCGGATCGATAAACGCAGGATTTGTCATGGACTCTGTTATTCTTCATGAAATTGAGCTGTCACCCGCAACACCAACAGGTCTGCATGGATCCGGAGGTAAACCTGTTACCATACCAAAACTCCGGGTTACCTGCCCGGGTCTTGAAAAACTGCTCTTCACTCCCGGAATGGTTAACGCTTCAACCCGTAAGCTGTGCAGCGGTATTCTTGACGCAGCAAAACAGCATCAATGAACCATGAGTCCAATACGGTTCCATGCAATTGAACCGAGCTTGCTGATCGGATCAAACAAAAGCGGCAGATCCGGATCCCATGACCAGTAGACCATCATTGCCTCTCCGACAATATCCGTTTCAGGCAGAAAACCCCAGAAGCGGCTGTCAAGACTGTTATCGCGGTTGTCTCCCATCGCAAAATAGTAGTTTTTTTCGACGGTATAGGTTGACGCCGGAGTGCCGTCAACAAAAACAAGGCTTCCCGTCAATGACACCTCATGGCCTTCATCGGCAATCAGGGAACTGTATAGCGAATACGTTTCAGGCGTAAGCTCCACAACATCTCCTTTTCGGGGAATCTGTAATGGACCGTAATAGTCCTTGTTGAAGGTTGAAAAACGGGGGAATATCTGGAAATCACCAAGTCCTTTCATCATGGGGTCGCCAAGAAACTGGGCATGCTCAGGCAGCGCGGACTCCTTGCCGTTCACATAAAGCTTGCGATCCCTGATTTCAAGCAGATCGCCGGGAAGCGCCACGCAACGCTTGATGTAGTTCAATGAACGGTCTTTGGGAAACTTGAAAACGATAATATCTCCTCTCTGAATCGGCTGAACAACAGGCAGACGCGAATCGGTAAAGGGTATTTTTGCGCCGTATACATATTTGTTGACAAAAAGAAAATCTCCTGCCATCAGGGTATTCTCCATTGAACCGGTGGGAATCCTGTAGGATTCGACAACAAAAATCCTTAAGAAGGTGGCAAATATAGCGGCAATGATCAGAGCATCAAACCATTCTCTTGAGTTTTTTTTAGGGGACTTGCCCTGCTGATTGTTCACGGTATACGATGATTTTATGATTTACCTGTTGTTTATTCTGACGCTTTTTTTTTCTTCAACCTGCGCTTGCCTCACATTTTTTTACGGGTAACCTTTTGGCTTTCCGATATCTGTTATCACTCGTCAATGGTAAGAATTGCCAGAAAGGCTTCCTGCGGAATCTCCACCCTGCCGACCTGTTTCATGCGTTTTTTCCCCTCTTTCTGCTTTTCAAGCAGCTTTCTCTTCCTGCTGATATCTCCTCCATAGCATTTTGCAAGCACGTTTTTTCGCATTGCCGAGATGGTTTCGCGCGAAATAACTCTGCTTCCGATAGCGGCCTGGATTGCAACCTCGTACATCTGCTTCGGTATGATCCCTTTGAGTTTCGTGCAAAGCTTGCGCCCCCACTCATAAGCTTTCGAACGATGCACGATAATTGAAAGCGCATCAACAGGCTCGGCGTTCAGAAGAACATCAAGCTTGACCAGATCCGACTGACGGTAATCGATATACTCATAATCCATGGAAGCGTAGCCTTTTGAGATGGATTTAAGTTTATCGTGAAAATCAAAAACAATCTCGGCAAGCGGAAACTCGAAATGCATGTTTACCCTGGTGGAATCGAGATAATCGGTATTTTTGTACTCACCACGCCGTTCCATGCCGAGTTTCATGATATTGCCGATATAGTCAGACAGCGTGATGATCTGCATGCTGACATATGGCTCTTCAACATGTCCGATCCGTGATGTATCGGGCATTTTTGAAGGGTTATCGACAATAACGACATCACCATTGGTCAGGATAACCCGATACTCGACGTTCGGTACCGTCGTAATGATATTAACACCATATTCACGTTCAAGACGCTCCTGAATGATCTCCATGTGCAGCAGACCGAGAAACCCGCATCTGAAGCCGAAACCAAGAGCAACAGAGGTTTCAGGGGTATAGATAAGTGATGCATCGTTCAGTGCCAGCTTTTCAAGGGACTCCCGGAGATCCTCAAACTCGTTCGAATTCACCGGATAGAGTCCGCTGAAAACCATTGGCTTGACCTCCTTGTAGCCTGCCAGAGGTTCAAGTGCAGGACTGTCGGAAAGCGTTACCGTATCGCCGACCTTTGCATCCTTGACATCCTTGATGGAACAGATCAGGTAACCGACATCACCTGCTTCGAGTAATGCCGCAGGCTGCCGCTTGAGGCTCATCGTACCGATTTCATCGGCAAGAAAGACCTTGTTGTTGGCAAAAAACCTCACTTTATCACCTTTTTTCAGCGCTCCGTCAACAATGCGCAGATAGGCAACCGTTCCACGATAAATATCAAAAACCGAATCGAAAATCAGTGCCCTGAGGGGAAGATGCTTGTTATCGGCGGGAGCAGGAACCCGATTGATAATAGCTTCAATAAGCTCATACACACCGATACCGGCTTTTGCCGATACCTGAAGTATTTCATCACGTTCTATGCCGATGAGATCGATGATCTGACGGGCAACGCCTTCAACATCGGATGAAGGGAGATCGATCTTGTTGATAACAGGGATAATTTCAAGACCCGCATCGAGCGCAAGATAAAGGTTGGCTATGGTCTGCGCTTCAACGCCCTGCGTTGCATCAACAACAAGCAAGGCCCCCTCGCATGCCGCAAGCGAGCGCGATACCTCATAACTGAAATCGACGTGACCGGGAGTGTCGATGAGATTCAGGGTATAGTCAAGGCCATCGGAAGCCCGATATTTCATCTGAACAGCATGACTTTTAATGGTAATCCCCCTTTCACGCTCAAGATCCATATCGTCAAGAACCTGCGCGGAACTCATCTGACTGCGGTCAAGGGTATTGGTTATCTCAAGCAGCCTGTCGGCAAGCGTTGATTTACCGTGATCGATATGAGCAATAATGCAGAAGTTTCTTATGTGGTGCACTTCTGTAGGAGGCAAGGCCATAAACAGCACTTTAAGTTCGTGGAGCAGTCAAGGTGAAGAATATAAAAAATATTACCAATGGCAGGGCAATCATTACTCAAACAAAAGGGCGGTGCCGCTTTCAGGACGGAACCCTCTTGCGAATTCAGCGCCCTCCATGGGTTTTCGGCCTTCAGGCTGCAACTGCGTCACCTCAAGCCAGCCATCGCTGCCTCGCACAAGAAAACGTCCGTTTTCCACAAGAATACTCCCCGGCTGTTCCTCCGGGGAACTGATCTCTTCTGCAACCGGAATCGCCCGGAAAATCTTCATGGTTCTCTTCTGCACGGTTGTCCATGCGGCAGGTTTCATTGCCAGACCGCGGATAAAATCCGAAAGAACTTCAGCAGGCTGATTCCAGTTGATACGAGTGTTCTCCCTTGTGAGTTTCGGCGCTCGTGATAAAAGCGCGTCATCCTGCGCCTGAACCTCAACAGTCCCGGTCTGAATGCTTCGCAATGTTTTCACAACAAGCTCCGCACCGAGATGTGAAAGCTTGACTGAAAGGGTGGAGGCGTTGTCATCAGGCAAAACGGGAATTTTTTCCTGCATGATAACATTGCCGGTATCAACGGTTTTTTGCAGAAAAAAGGTGGTGACACCACTCTCTTTTTCGCCTTTGATAATCGCCCAGTTGATTGGTGCCGCACCCCGATATGCGGGCAGAAGCGATGCATGGAGATTGAATGCTCCGAGTTTTGCCAGACCGTAGACCTCCGGAGGGAGAATCCTGAAAGCCGCAACGACAATCACATCAGGAGCTGAGTCGGCAACAACAGAGAGAAAATCCGGACTGGAAACATCATCGGTTTCATAAACCTGAAGCCCGAGTTCAAGGGCAGCGATCTTCACAGGCGAAGGCTCCAAAGGCGCATTGCGGCTTCGGCGGGGTTTATCACTGCCTGTTACAACCAGCACCAGTTCAAAAAAATCGTGTTCCGCAGCAATGCTTCGGAGTGAGGGAACCGCAAATTCCGGTGTTCCCATAAAAACGATACGCATGAGATTCAGAATGTTGTAACAGGATTACATGCCGCTTCGCAATGCGGCGAAAAAAGCTTCATGCATGGCAGACCTTTTGGGTAATACCTGCGAGTACCAGCGGATAATCAGCCTCAACATTGCCATTTGCAAGGGATTGAAGCTCTTTGTCTATTTTTCTCCGGTCACGTTTCTGCATCCTGTCAATAAACAGCTTGCCATCGAGATGGTCTATCTCGTGCTGGAGTACCCGCGCCATCATTCCCGAAAAATCACCGGTTCGTTCCTCGAAATGTTCATCGCGGTATTTCAGGGTGATCGAGGATGGACGAACAACATCGCCAAGAATGCCAGGAAGACTGAGGCACCCCTCTTCCATCGCATTATACCCTTTTACGGCAAGGATGTGCGGATTGATCACAACCACCGGCTTCTCGTCTGCATATTTCTCCATACAGGACAGATCAATCACCAGCAGCCGTATCGAGCATCCGATCTGCGGTGCGGCAAGTCCTATTCCCGATGCATTGCGCATTGACTCAAGCATGCTTGCAACAAGCGACCGGATGTTACTGTCTACCCCCTTCAAAGGTCTTGCTGTTGCCCTCAGTACCTCATCACTATAGATGTTGATCGGCAATATCATTGTTCACAAACTTTCATTATTGTTGTTTACGGATGCCACATATACGAATCTCTGGAGAAATCTCTCCGGGCAATGCCGGCAAGTTCACACCGAACGCTACCATCACTCTACGGAACCCTGCCTCGGGTTAAATAGTTGCCTCTGCCATGACAGGAAAATCTATGGAGACAATCGAAAAAAAGAGATGAAAGATAAACAATATCTTCCTGAATTCCCCTCGAAGGGGAGTTCTGAAAACCTTTTTTCAGAAGGAGTAACCGTCAAATTACCGTGCTTATGGCTGACTGGAATCTGTGTGCCGACAACCGTAACGAAATATGGCATGAAACAATACTTCGACAGATTTTGCTCTGAAAAAAGGAAAAGAAATGATGCGCCTCGATATATCAAAAGGTCATGATGCTGTATCAGAAGATGACTTTCGCTTTCCGGTAAAAAAACCTCTCTTGCCGGCTTTAGGTATTTTATCGACAAGCGTACCGAGATCCCTGAAATTGAACAAGCTTTTTTTCTCCGGCAGCAACGGAATGTCGTCACAGGTATCATAAGGAATGCCGCTCTGGACGGGAAATATCAGAATAAAGCTGTTTTTCTGAAAATATCGGCTGAGATAGTCGGGCACCTTCGCCATTTTGCTGTGGTATGAGGGGTGATTTTTTCTGCTCATCACAAGAATCAGATTATCGTCGCTTTTAATCTCTCTCGACAGCAGATGAATATCATCCCAGTCACCAAGAAGCCTGTATTCGGCACTTGGAATGGTTGTTGAGCAATGTTCCCGTAAAAAAGCAAGGGTTTGCTTCTGTGCAAAAATGAGGAGTTTTGATCCGGTGTTTTTTATCATGGTTACTATCCTTTGCAGCCATAACGAAAAGCCGATCTCGTTTTCAGCTCCAAGCGGTATCACCAGCAGTGTCCTTTTTATCGTAGCCAGCGGCTGCATAGGCCTGTAGATAAATGTCGTAACATTGCACCTTCCGAGAATGGTTTCGGATGAACTGCCCAGAAAGTTATCGGCCAGTGCGCTTTTATGGTGCAGACCAAGAATAAGGTCGGTTATTTTCTGTTCTCTGATGACACTCGAAATGCCGTTCGGGAGTGAGCTGTCGTAACGAAGAAGCTGCGTGAGATTGTAGTCGGTTGATGATGCAGCTACGGCAGCGAGTTCAAGAATTTTTCGCGCATTTTTTTCAACCACAGCATCATCAAGGGCATTATCGGCAACATGCAGGGCATAAATCGCGTTCGGGTGTTTTTGCGACGTAAGGGTAATGCTGAGGTTAACCAGCTCATCAACCGGGGAGTTCTCGCTGACAGGTATGAGCACTCTTTCTTCCTGTACCTCTGCGCTCACTTCGGCCACATCGTCAACCGCTTCGGCAAGAGCGATATTCTGCGCACCTTTCTCTCCGACAATGCTTGCAAGCGTACAGGTTACAAGGATAAAAAGAATAGTGCCGTTGAGAACGGTTTCGTCAAGCAGACGTACAGGGTCACCTGCAAGAGTATACCCTGTTATCGTTTTGTAACCCACAAGCACAGTTGCCAGAGCCACGGCGGCATGGGCACTGATGAGACCGAAAATCAATCGTCGCTGGTCAACGGAAAAACCGAAGAGCTTCCTGGTTATCCAGGCTGAAAGATATTTGGCTATGGTTGCCGCCACGGTAATAACCAGAGCGACCTTGAGGGTTTCATAATCCTTGAACAAGGCCCTGAAATCAATGAGCATACCTACACCGATCAAAAAAAACGGGATAAATATCGCATTGCCGACAAACTTGATCCTGTTCATGAGTGCTGATGTGTGCGGGATCATGCGATTCAGGGCAAGACCGGCAAGAAATGCTCCGATGATAGCCTCAACTCCTGCCGCCTCAGCAAGAAAACCACTGAAAAACACCATGGCGAGCACAAAAAGATACTGCAGAACACTGTCGCCAAACTGCTTGAAAAACCAGCGGGCAATGATCGGAAAGAGAAGAAGCACGATCAGGCTGAAAACGGCTACGGAAAGAAGCAGTCTGATCCAGAATTCACTGGTCAGCTCTCCGGTCGTCATTCCTGAGACAACAGCCAGCACAAGAAGCGCCAGCGTATCAGTGATCAGTGTTCCACCAACAGCTATATTGACCGCCTTGTTTTTGGCTATGCCGAGTTTGCTGACAAGGGGATAGACAATCAGTGTATGAGAAGCAAAGATACTTCCGATGAGAATGGATGAGAGGAGAGAAAAATCAAGCACATACAGGGCAACCACGATACCGAGAATAATGGAAATCAGAAAGGTGTAAACACCGAACAGAATGCTTTTGCTGCTGTTTTTTTTAAAATCGGCCACATCAATCTCAAGACCGGCAAGAAACATGATATAGAGCAGACCGACCGTTCCGAAAAGGATGATGCTGCTGTCACGAAGCATGAGGTTCAGTCCATGCGGGCCGACTACAGCTCCGGCAATTATAAGGCTGATGAGACCGGGAAGCCTGAGACGGCTGAACAGAACCGGGACAAAAA
>JAAXUM010000010.1 GCA_013336025.1 Chlorobiaceae bacterium | reverse complement strand
TTTCGAAACACCGCCGCATGAAGAACCATTTGATCAGACGCTGGCAACCGAAAAACTTGCCTTACTTGAAAGCCAGAGAGAGCAGTTCGGCGCGGTCAATGAACTGGCGCTTGAGGAGTATGAAGCCGAAAAAGATCGACTTGATTTTCTTCTTGAGCAAAAAGAAGATCTCGAGAGCGCTGCCCTGCAGCTCCGAAACACCATTGAAGAGATCAACAAAACCGCCCTTCTGAAATTCCGCCAGACCTGCACGTCCGTTCGAAAAAACTTTATCACTATTTTTCATGAACTCTTTGATCCGGAAGATGAAGTTGACCTTATCGTTCACACAGCCGACGACCCTCTGGAAGCCCGTATAGAAATAGTTGCAAAACCAAAAGGTAAAAAGCCGTTATCCATAGAGCAGTTAAGTGGTGGCGAAAAAGCTTTGACAGCCCTTTCCCTGCTGTTTGCAATCTACCTTGTCAAACCAAGTCCATTTTGCATTCTTGACGAAGTAGACGCCCCTCTTGACGACGCAAATGTGGGAAGGTTTATTAAACTCTTGAAAAAATTTGAGAATAACACCCAATTTATTATTGTTACGCACAACAAGAATTCAATGGCGTCATGCCATGCACTGTACGGTGTTACGATGGAAGAGGAAGGGGTATCGAAACTTATCCCGGTAAGGCTTGAAAAAACAGGGCTTTAGATGCCCTAAAGATGTTATGCTAAAGAAACTTGTGTTATTTGATATAGACGGGACATTGCTCAAGGTCGGCAATATCAATCGTCAGGTGCTTGCCGATGCGCTTATGGCTGTCTACGGTACCGAAGGAAACGTCCAGCATCATGATTTTTCCGGCAAAATGGACAACAGGATCATCTATGAAGTGCTGCAGCACGCAGGACTCTCTCTGTCTCTGATCAGCGAAAAATTCGATGCCGTCAAAGCGACCTATATCGACATGTTCCGAAAAAAAACAACTCCTTCCGACGTCACACTCCTTGAGGGTGTCCGTAAACTTCTTCAGGAACTATCGAACCGCACTGACCAGATTTCCGGACTGCTTACCGGCAATTTCGAAGCTTCAGGACGACACAAGCTCACCCTGCCGGACATAAACCACTATTTTTCATTCGGCGCCTTTGCCGATGACGCTCATCATCGCGATGAACTTCCAGCCATTGCTGTCGAGCGAGCTTACCAGTTAACCGGAAAAAAGTTTTCAGCATCGGACGTTGTCATTATCGGTGACACCCGACATGATATTCAATGCGCCAAAGTGCTCAAGGCACGATCAATTGCTGTTGCTACGGGCAACTTCTCCTCAGAAGAGCTGCAAAAACACTCTCCCGATGTGCTGTTTGAAAACCTCGCGGAAACAGCGCTTGTGATCGATAAAATTTTCAACAACTAACGAAACCCATTGCTCTTTTATGAAGACCTACAGACGACAGATAAGAGAAAAAATATTGCAGGCGCTCTATACTCTTGAACTCAGAGATACCGATATTGAATCCGCTGCAAACTGGCTTCTCACCAAAGAAATTCTGGAAGATCCAAACGCCATGAAGTTCTTTAACCTGCTCCTTAAAAACATCAAGGAACACCGCGAAGAGATTGACCAGTATATAGCCAGGCATACCTTTAACTGGGACATGAGCCGGATCGCCATCATCGATAAAAATATCCTGCGCATGGCTCTTGCCGAACTCCTTTACTGTGAGGACATTCCTCCCAAGGTCTCCATAAACGAAGCTATTGAAATAGCCAAAAAATTCAGCAGTACCGACAAAAGCAGCAAATTTGTCAATGGCATTCTCGATGCGATTTTCAACGAACTGAAAGCTGAAGGAAAAATACACAAGAACGGAAGAGGTCTTATCGACCATTCAGCCATCAAACTGCAGAAAGAAACTGAAACTCCGGAATAACCATGAAAAGCTCGCCGAAGGAAAAAATAACCTTCATTAAAAAAGCACTCGGATCAGTATATCCTGAACCAAAAAGCGAGCTGCACTATGCCTCCGCATTTCAGCTCCTTATTGCAACCATCCTTGCAGCGCAGGCAACTGACAAAAAGGTCAACGAAGTCACCAGAGAGCTGTTTCTGCTCTGTCCGGATGCGCTGAGCATGAGTCAAACAGAACCGGATACGATAAAAAATCTTGTTCGCACCCTGAATTACTTCAACAACAAGGCGGCAAACATCCTGGCTGTAAGTTGCCGACTTGTTGAGGAGTTTAATGGAGAGGTGCCTCCCAACAGGGAGGCGCTTGAATCGCTGCCGGGAGTCGGAAGAAAAACAGCCAACGTAGTGCTCGCCAATGCATTCGGCCAACCGGTCATGCCGGTCGATACCCATGTGCACCGGGTATCCAACCGGATCGGGCTTTGTGCCACGTCAAAGCCCGAGCAGACAGAAGAGGCCCTCACAAGCATCATTCCCGAGTCATGGATGATAGACTTTCATCACTACCTTCTGCTTCATGGACGTTATACCTGTAAAGCGAAAAAGCCTGAATGCTCAGATTGTGTGCTTAAGGAAATCTGCGCCTTTCAGGATAAAAACCTGATCACAGACTAATAAAGCTCTATCTTCCTGTCCACGGCGTAGATCCACTCGCCTTCGGGGCGAAGACGATTACCTGCCCAGAGTTCAAGCGTAATGCCTTTTGGCGATGCAGCTGTTGAGGTGAAAATCTCTATCTGATAGAAAAGCTCATCAAACAGATCATCCCATACTTTGTCCATACCACCGTCACTCTCTGCATAAGCAGCCAGCGGTTTGAGAGCCTGCACGCCGCATGTAAAATAATCGGTAATGTAGATGAAACTGTCGGGCATAAGAAACCCTCCCTGAAACGTTCCTCTCGGATGCTGAACCCCGGGAACTTCAACCCAGAATTCAAGAAGAGAATCGCAGGCAAGTTTGCCGTCGCCTGCAAGCTTTTCGAGAAGCTGCTGAACCGTCTGACGAATAAGCCCCTTGTTTTCGCTGGAAAGCTCATGCATTTTAAAGTCAGGAGTATGGTCTCGCATAGTAGTAAACAGTGAGTTTTTGAATGGCGGAAGCTGTTTCTTTTCACTTTAATATACGGTCATTTAACCCTATTATGAAGCATTACATGGAGATAACCGACCCTTCAAACACGACAGGGCGTAATCCTCGAACCGAATTGCAGACAAAAACCTGATCAGCTCCCGAAAGATCTCCCACCGTGAGCACTTTTTCAGATGCGTGTGGATGGGTAGAGAGGAAATAACGCCGGTAAATGCCGTCAAGCAGTCCCGAACTGAGCGGAGGGGTATAGTAGCGGCGGCTTTTCAGAATGATAATGTTGCTGATCGCCCCTTCAGTCACCTCCTGGCGTTCATTGAGAAACACAACTTCATCAAAACCTCTCTCAAGGGCTTTCCTGTAATACCGATCGTAATGTTTTCGCGAACTCGTTTTATGAAATCGAAGCTGATTTGATGAATCGACAAATCCATCCGCAAGAGAGAGCTTCAGGGGAACGCTGCCTGTAGCTGACGGCAGCGATTCATACCTGATACCTGTCCGCCCGTTTTTTTCAAGAGAGAGTCTGACCTTGAAACGTCCCCCTGCCAGGAAAAGATCATCAGCAAGGAGTGCAAGCCGGTGATCGATCTCTGCGGCATCAAAGGCAAATCCGAGAACTCTTGCCGAAGCCGCAAGCCGTTCAAGATGTTCTTCCTTCCAGAGAAATCTGCCGGAAAAAAGCATGCTCTCAAACAACTCAACGCTCTCTGCGGTAACATCATCAAGAATTTTTGCCTTCAGCATGCACTCCATGTACTCCTCCTCCGGATCGGAGTCCCAGACGATACCGCTGCCCGAACCATAGACACCATCGTTACCGGAAAGCTCAAGAGTACGAATCGCAACACTGAAAACCATATCTCTCTGCGGGCTGACATAGCCTATGGTTCCGGTATAGCCCCCCCGCAAACCGGGCTCCAGCTCACGAATCAACTGCATTGCGCTGATTTTAGGCGCTCCCGTAATGGAACCGCAGGGATAAAGAGCACGAAACGTCTCGAAAAGACCGATTTCACCCTTCAATTCCCCGCGAATAGTTGAAACCATCTGATGAAGCGTCGGATAGGTCTCTGTGGCAAACAACCCTGAAACCTCAACCGAACCGGATTTGCATATTCTGCCAAGATCGTTACGCAACAGATCAACAATCATCAGGTTTTCAGCCCGGGTTTTTTCACAAACCGGTAATTGCTCCTTCAACCGGCAATCCTCCTCAAAATCATCACCTCTTGGAGCAGTTCCTTTCATTGGCTTGGCTTCTACCATACCTCCCCGACAGCGAAAAAAAAGCTCGGGAGAAAAAGAGAGCACCTGATGCCCTCCGGTATTGATAAAAGCCGAATACGCCGAAGGCTGCCTTGGATGCAAAGCCCTGAACAATGCCTGAGCGGAACCATGAAAAGAAAAACGAAACCGACCGGTAAAATTAACCTGATAGACATTTCCGCCGGCAATCTCCTCTTTCACCCTCCCGACAGCACGAAAATACTCATCCGGAGTAAGAGTAAAACGAAAATCACTGATCATGAAAGGTTCATCGCCCGATATTCCGGAAAACATCCACTCACTCCCGGCACAGGAAAACCGCTCCGGAGAGCGATAAACGCCAAACCATGCAAGCGGCACAGGGCTATCTCCGACACCGTGCTCAGCAAAACGGTCCGGCTCAAAACCGTATCCAGCCTCATAGCTCATCCATCCGGCAAGGTAATGCCCTTGATCGAGTTTATGTTCAAGCAGGGTGAAAAACTCCCTGATACCACCTGTCGAATAAAGCGCAAGCGTTTCAAGAGGTTCAGAAAAAAGCAGACTTTCTCCTTCATGCGGAGCTCGGCATGATGAGTTCAGCCATACCGTTCCCTCATTCATGAGAAGCCGCTGAATCCTGCAACGATCCCGATCATGCATGTTCAGCGGGAGTGGATAACAATTGAACGCAACAAAACCGTTTCAAGCCAGGACTTCAGTTGATCGGCAGCCCAGATCTCGATATCAGGTTCATGGTGACTCTCAAGCCTGACGGAAATAACACGATCGCTTATTGCTGTGCTGACAGCATAGATATTCTGGCGGTGACCCCGTTCAAGTCCATTGGCAAGACGAAGAATCCCTGAAAGCACATCGACAACATTGCGGTACTTCGGCTTTAACTGATTGTAGGGGGAGTGTTTCTCGGATGGGGGCGACTTCCGGTGATACCTTGCAACATGACCGATAATCTCGGTTTCAGATGGCGAAAACCCTCTCAACTCACCATTCATGATAATATATTGGCTATGCTTGTGATGAGCCGTATTTGAAATGAAAATACCGATATTGTGCAGAAGAGCTGCAAACTCAAGAAGCTCGCGATACTCCGGGCCAAGACCGTGAAGAACGTGAAGCTGGTCAAAAAACAGCATGGCAAGTTTTGCAACATGTTCTGAATGCTCCCTGTTCCAGCCGCACCGGAAACCGAGTTCATAGACACTCTCTCTTCTGATATCCGGCTGGCTGTTGCTGCTATCCGAAAGCACATGAAATCCCCGTTGCAGGTAGTTGAGCACCATACCTTCACGAAGAGCATAATCCGATATGACAATCTCATCAAGATTGAACTTGCGGAAAATCATGTCAACAAGAATCAGTCCGGGTAAAATCAGATCAACCCGTTTCTCATCCAGCCCGGTCATCTTCCTTCTTTCAACCAAGGCAAGTGGAACAACAGCTTTATACAACCGCTGAAACTCCCGGCGTGTAACCACGCTGTTGTTGAGCGAAACATCGCTCTCCCGAGCCTCAAACGAACGAATCATTCTCGCAATATTCTGAGCTGTGCCTGAAGAGGCTATCCCCCTCCTGACCCCAAGAAACGCTGCTTTTTCAAGCGCCGAATCCATCTCGGCAGCATAGAACTGCTCAAGAAGCTTGATCTCATGCGGAGAAACCGGATCAGACACAATAAACCGCTCATGCATTCTTGCCACACCTATTTTACGGCTCTCAAGCAGCTTTACCTCTTTATTGTTCGCAATAACGAACTCTACAGAACCACCGCCGATATCGAACAGCAGGTCAAATGAATTTCCAAGCTTGACAGCATTTCGTACACCGTAATAAATAAACTCAGCCTCCTCCTTGCCTGAAATCACCCTGACCTTCAGTCCGGTCTCCTCTCGCACCCTCCGGATAAACACATCCCTGTTTTTCGCCTCCCGTATGGCACTGGTGGCAAAAGCTATAACCTGTTCAGACTTGACGCCGTGCTGACCGGCAAGAACAAGAAAGTTCCTCAATGCCGCAATACCCGACAGCATAGCCGCTTCGTCAAGCATTTTTGTCGATATGCTGCCGCGCCCGATACAGATCATATCCTTCACCCGGTCAATCTCAACAATACCCTTTACACGATCAATCTCAACAACAACCATGTGAAAGGAATTGGTGCCGAGATCAATCGCGGCAACTCTCAATGCATCAGAACCCATACAGTAAACCGGAAAAAGTTGAAAAAAAGCCCTGTAAAATACATGTTTAAAAAAGAAAAGGAAAAAGCGAACACCCGCCTTATCCGGCGTTATGCGATGTATTGCTCTGCGCTTTTTTATGGCGACGAAAATGACAATCAGGCAGAGCAGTCCGAAAAACCGGCAAGCCTTACAGAACAGCCCCTGAGAGATAGCGAATCTTTAACCGGAAAAAACAAGCAGCATCCGCTTATTGCAGTTGAGCAGGATATAGAGTTTTTTTTTGCTTATACATCTACTTTTTTCTTGTCGCGGAACCTGTTTGCAGTATCGAGCATGGTATTTTCGTGCATTACAGGTTACTTCTGCGGCAAGCTGAACGGACGAGAGAGACCCGTTCAATAAAACAGTCTATGCTGCCTGCACCACGAGAAATTTTTCAGACTGACGAAGAATCTCTATCCGGTTGATCCGCAGGCAAACTTGACCTTCCTCATACGGCTTTTTCAATGTATATTCCCCTCTGATAATTCCCTGTATTCACGCAAGCATGATAAACGCCGAAAAAGCGGAACAACCTTGATAAAGCAGACCTCCAATGCAGCAGAAACTCGTGACAGGCTTGGCCTGAAGTATGAGATTGCCCGAAAAGCCATCCATCTTTCGTCGCTTTCCATTGTCGTGATCTACTGCCATATCAGTCGGGACTTTGCTCTCATGCTGCTGCTACCGCTTTTTCTGGGTTTTTTTCTGGTTGATATCCTCAAAAACTTTTTCCCACCCGTTACCGCCTGGTATCACCGGAACTTCGGAGCAATGCTCCGTGAACATGAGCTCATCGGCGGCAAGCCACACCTTAACGGCGCAACATGCATTACCATGTCGGCTCTTCTGCTTGTCCTGTTTTTCCCTAAAGTCATTGCAATAACCGCATTCTCCATGGTGGCCATATCGGATACGGTTGCCGCAATTGTCGGCAAGATATACGGACGTCACCGGTTCGGAGACAAAAGTCTTGAAGGCAGTGCCGCATTTTTTATTTCAGCTCTTATCGTTGCTGCAATTGTACCAAACCTTGATATCCGCGCGGGTATCGTCATGGCGATAACAGCAACCGTTATTGAGGCTTTTGTGATTCGAATCGGATGGTTCAAGGTTGACGACAACCTTACCATTCCCCTGCTGAGCGCTGCCACAGGACTGATAACCTACCAGATATTTCTGCCTCTTCAAATTGAAGCACTCTCTTTTTGCCGTTAGTTATCTTTTGTAACACCATGCAGACACTGCTCACCGATTCACCCGAAAAAGCTGCCGGAATACTCAATAAAGGAAATATTGTCGCTTTCCCTACCGAAACCGTTTATGGACTTGGCGCAGCCATATGCTTTCCCGAAGCTATTAAAAAACTTTTTCTGGCAAAAGGACGCCCAACAGATAATCCTCTTATCGTGCATATCCACAATGCCGGAGAGGTATCAAAAGTCGCATCGGAGATATCACCGGAAGCCACCCTGCTCATTGAACATTTTTTCCCCGGACCACTTACTCTTGTGCTGAAAAAAGAGAAAACCGTACCGGATGCGGTTACGGCCGGGCTTGACACTGTAGGAGTCAGATGCCCTGAAAATCCTCTTGCACGAGCATTCCTCAGTCTATGCTGCGCACCTGTAGCAGCTCCATCGGCAAACCTTTCCGGAAAACCAAGCTCTACATCCTGGGAAGCGGTTTTTCACGATCTTAACGGTAAAATACCCTGCATTCTCAGGGGAGAACCCTGTATTGTCGGGCTTGAATCCACGATTGTCGACTGTTCGGAACATGAACCTGTGCTGCTTCGTGAAGGAGCGGTTACCCTTGAAGAGCTTCAGCGTATACTTCCCGCGATGAAAGCGCGAAAAACCGGGATGAAGGACGAAAAGCCGAAAAGTCCGGGGCTGAAATACCCCCACTATGCACCCAAAGCAGCCATCAGGCTCTGCCGCAGGGGAGAACAACCTTCAGAGATCACGCCATCCTCAGCCTATATCGGTTTATCAAAACCTCCTGAAGGTATCCGTATGGTGAGCGTCTGCCAGAGCATTGAAGAGTATGCAAGATCCCTGTTCAGCTTTTTTCGTACCTGTGACCGAGAGGGAATCAGCGTCATCTATTGTGAACTGCCGGAACAAAAAGGCTTGGGACGGGCAATTCACGACAGGCTTATGCGGGCATCGGGTGAACATGACAGTAAAAATGGCACCACCTAAAATCTCAGTGAACACCCGAGTGTAACGGTACCTGGAGCGCTGGTATCCCGCTGATCAGCGCCTGAACTGTACAAATCCCTGTCGGTGTACCAGGTCACCTCGTATTTTGCCCCGAGAGTCATGGATTGCATAACATCCCATGATGCAAGCAACATGAGCGACTTTCCCCTGCCGCTGCACATTGCGGTGTTAAAAACCAGAGGGAGATCATCCTCATAGACATAGATTGCAGAATCGAAGTCATCGGTATTGAAAAGCGTCACCCGACCCTTGAAACTCAACGGCCCTGATTCATAGTGCACCTGCTGGTAAAGCAGGTACCCGAACAAGCGCTCATCGCCTGCACGGAAATCGTTGACCACCCGCTTCACCTCCCCGAGTGTTCTCAAATGAAACTTCCGGGATGGCATCACGTCACAATAGAGTCTGGCCCGGTCGCTGACCACCGGTAACGCGGTATAGACCGTTTTGCTATCCTTGCATGGAATCCAGGCCCCGTTAACAAGCGGGCACTGCTTTCTGGCTTCCTCTTTCTCCTTGTGCTGAAGCTGCAGGTTCCAGACAACTGAAGGCGTCTGCTTCCAGGTCAGATAGAACCTGGTATCATAGCCTTCAGAAGCAAAAGGGTAGTCATTATCGCCGCTGAGCGAAGGAAACCTGAACCAGTCAACATAAGCTGCTGCCGTGAGTTTTTTACTGAACTTTGCCTCAAGGCCTATATAGTACCCCTCTTCGTTGGACGCATCGTCGCCACGTTCAGCAAAAGCGCCGGCAAAGGGTGAAAAATAGTTAACCCCGTAGTTGCGAATGGCCGTCTGAAGATCGAGACCTTTTACTATCTCGTATTCCGCACCCGCTATCCATGAAAAATCTTCAGGCTTTTCGGAAAATGCAGCCTCGGCAAACACGCTCAGGTCACCGAGAGAAAATGCAGTTTCAAATCCGAAAAGATTGGCTGAAGAGGTTGTGGAGCCATCAGGAAGTTCCCGTTCTTCATCATAGGCATAGTGAAGCAGGGTTCCTCCTGCACTACCCTTCAGGAGACCATTATTGAAATGAACCAGCAGGTTAGCGCCGGAAACCTTTTCATGGACATTGTCTTTTCTGAGAATTTCGGTATTGGTGCGATGATAACCGGCATCATCAAGACTCGTGATAGAGCGAAATCCTGTCTTTTTGTCGGTAGCAATTCTCGCATCAACAAGATTGTCGGAATAAAATGCGGTCAGTTCAAACGGATCCAGAACGACGGAAGCAGCCAGACCCTGCATGAATCCATATTCCGAACTTGACGCATAACCGGACAGGCGCTTTGAAGCAAGTCGCACACTGTTGGCAGGGTCAGAACCTTTTGAAAAAAACCTGCCCTGACCCATCAGAAGTCCCTGCGCGAAATTCAGCTCATAGTTGCCAAGCACAACGCTTTTAAGAGCGCCGATATCATAGCCGTTAACGCTCAGCGAGAGAAAATCAGTTACATCTGACTCTCCGATATCCTTGTCCTGAACCAGACTGACTTTAAAATGTGGAATGCCAGCCTGTAACCTGTTGTACAGTTTGTAGTTCTCTCCTGCGTACCGACCGTCCTTTATGCCGTCTCGAACGGTGGTGTCCCAGGAAACACGGCTGTAAAGCGTTCCCGAAGGAATCCATGCTGAACCCGCTTCACGAGGAACATCCCTGTCGCTGAACGTTATAAAGGGAAGCGTTGCCGAGGCTTTCTCTTTGCCGATAACGTCATCAAGTTGAGATTTCGAGCGGATGCGACCTTTGTCCCTGCGATAGAGTGCAATGGCCTGAATATCGGCAGAGTTGAGCCAGGGTAAAACGCGAAGCTCCTGGGGGTCGATGGTGTTGAGCAGAAGAGGATTCGATCGGAGATCTTCAAGCTGCAAAGCAAGTTGCTCAATATCTCCGTCAAACTCGCGCTGTTCAAGAAATCTCTGTAATTCGTCCCGTCCATAACAGGGAACAGGCAAAAAAGTGATGCCGCAAACAAATAAAAGCAGAACGGACAAAAACATCCGGCGGCAACTCTGCAGAAGATGCAAACGGGCCATACGTTATAAAACAGGTCTGTTGCTGAAAACTGCTGCTACTCAAAAGCACTACAATCGATACAACTCCCGCACTTCGTTCTTGCTCAGGTGGCGCCAGGCTCCACGCCGGAGGTCTCCGGCTTTCAGACCAGCGTAGGCAACCCGTTCAAGTTTTGTTACGTCGAAACCAAGTGTTTCAAGCATTCTTCTCACCTGGTGATTTTTTCCTTCATGAATGCTGAGCCAGATCCTCATGCCATCGTCAAGAAGTTTTGCCTGGCAGGGACTCACCTTTTCACCGGTATCCTTCAGCTTCATCCCGCCAACAAGCTGCGAAAGAAGCCCCTGGGGGAAGCGCTTGTCCATCTCAGCAATATACTCTTTTTTTACATTTGACGACGGGTGCATCAGGCGGTGTGCAAGAATTCCGTCATTGGTCAAAAGACTAACGCCGGTGGTTTTCCTGTCAAGCCGACCTACCGGATAAACCCGTTCATCCACGGATACAAGATCAAGAATCGTTTCACGATCTTTCTCGTCATGGCTGGTGGTAATAACATTTCTCGGTTTATTGAGCAGGATATAGACCTTTTTTGCTTCAGGCACGACAAATTTTCGTCCGTCTACAATAACCTCATCCTTGAATGGCTGAATTCTTAATCCCGGTTCATCTGCAATTTTACCGTTAACCGTTACACGACCGTCAGCAACAAGCTTGTCCGCCGCCCTTCTTGATGCTATGCCGCACATTGCAAGATACCTGTTGATTCGTATCCCGCTCTCCTCTTCCGTTTCTTTCATCTTCCCCGATCTCCTTCAATCGTTCCTCTCATTATAATCGTTATCGTCACTCCTTGAAGCAAGATACTCCTGCTCCTCATTTTCCTGTATAATTTCCTCAATTTCACGAAGTTTTGGTAAATCACGGAGCGAAAAAAGATTGAACAGATCCAAAAACTCTTTTGTCGTCCCGTACTGGAGGGGTTTTCCGGGGGAATCAGCACGCCCTCGTACCTCAATAAATCCCCTCTCAAGCAGGCGATCGAGAGAATAATCAGGACTTACGCCTCGCACCTGGAGAATTTCTGCTTTTGTAACCGGTTGCTGATAGGCGATAACCGCCAGAACTTCAAGCATGGACTGAGAAATCCTCTTCCGGATTTTCGGCGCCATGAGTTTTTTCAGAAGAGTATCGAATGCGGATTCGCTGAAAAATCGATACCCTTCGGCAATCTTGCGAATCCGAAAGCTCCTGCCCGATGAGGCGTACTCGCTGTTAAGCTGTTCAACAAGAGCATCAAGCCCGCTCAAACTGAGTGAACGGCCGGTAATCTGCCTTATCGTCGAGAGGGTTATTGCTTCTTCAGAGGCAAAAACAAGAGCCTCAACCTGCTGTTTCAGCACGATATCCTCTTCGGGCGCCATAGATGTTCATGATGGTTGAATAAGGAAGGCCTCGTTCTGCCCCGATCACCGTATCACTTCTTCCTTGCTGTGGAAAAGTTATGATCAATACAGATATCCTCTTCAAAGTTATACCAAAGCTCCTGGCATGGAAAATTACACTCATACAGGGCTTTACCGATAATAACTGAATCAACCCCGTACTGCTGCAGATCAACCAGCTTCATGAGGTCATCCGAGCTGGTGACGCCACCGGATGCAGTCACTTTCATACCGGTAAGTTCAGCAAACCGCTTGGTGCTTTCGTAACCAAACCCCTGCATCATGCCATCCTTTGAAATATCGGTATAGACAACGCGTTCAATACCCATTTGCTTCATCTCAAGCCCCAGTTCGTAATCCTTCATGCCACAGCTTTCAGTCCACCCCTTGATTTTAGGCACACCATTCTCTGCGTCAATACCGACAACTATTTTTGAAGGACGATAGATTTTCAATATCTCCTCAATCAACCGGGGATTTGTCACTGCTGCCGACCCTATCACCACCCGGCCGACACCGATGTCAAGATACCGCTTTACCGCATCAAGAGAACGGATTCCTCCACCAACCTGCAACGGAATATCCAGTTCACGAACGATTTGCTCTATTTTCAGAAAGTTTACCATTTCGCCGGTCAAGGCAGCATCAAGATCAACAACATGGAGCATCTTGGCGTTCTGCTTCCTCCAGATGATGGCCATGTCGCAGGGATTGTCGAGGTAGATTTTCTGCTGGTTGAAATCACCACGTGTCAACCGAACACATCTTCCGTCTTTAATGTCTATAGCAGGAATTATCAGCATAAAAAAAGAAAACAAACGATTCTTAACACCCTGCAAAATTCTTCAGCACCTGTAAACCGGCCTCAGAACTTTTTTCAGGGTGAAACTGGACTGCAAAAATACCATTTTTTTCAATGGCGGAACAAAAATTATTTCCGGCAAACCAGGTTACCGCCGCCACGGCATCATTCTCTTCCGGTTCGCAATAATAAGAGTGTACAAAATAAAAAAACGATCCATCCGGCATGCCTCTGAACAGAAGACTTTCTTTCTGAAACCGAATGGAATTCCAGCCTATCTGCGGAATTTTATCGGTGGTGCTTCTGAAATGCCGAACTTTTCCAGGCACAAGATTCATGCCGGAATATGAACCCATCTCTTCGCTTTCGCTAAGAAGAAGCTGCATGCCAAGGCAGATTCCAAGCAAATGTCCACCTTTATCGACATGTTCACGAACGGCATCGGTAAATCCTGAACTATTCAAAGAATCAATTGCCTGGCCAAATGCTCCCACTCCCGGCAAAAGAACTTTTTTATACCCGAATAGCTTTCGGGGATCACTGCTGACAAGAGAGTTTATTCCAAGATAATCAAAAGCTTTCTGAACAGAATGAAGGTTTCCGGCCCCATAGTCGGCAATAAAAACCATACAATAAAAGAGTTAATGGTTACGGGCGCCCGGAACTGAGTGTCCGCGATGCTTATATAAAAAAATCCGGTTTTAAATTAAATGTTTAATGCTTATTATGAATGATTTTTCACCCTACTGAAAAATTCAAGCAGTCTCCACAATCACACGAACTCATTGAAACAATTGTATACATTGA
>JAAXUM010000165.1 GCA_013336025.1 Chlorobiaceae bacterium | reverse complement strand
GAAGGGCTTCCGGGCAACAGTTTCGCTTTTTCGATGATGAAGCGGATGGGGTTTCCCGAAACGATGGTCGAGCGGGCTTCGGGATTTATGCAGCATGAACGAATGGGGCTTGACCGGATGCTTGATGATTTGAGCCGTCTGTTTGAGGAGAATCGCTGCCTGAAGCAGCAGCTTGAGGCCGAAAGGGAAGATCTTTCGGCACGTGAACGTTCCTTGCGCACAGAGGAGGCTCGAATGGAGCGAAAGCGCAGGGATCTGAAGCTTGGCGCATCAAGGGAGCTCCAGAAAGAGGTGGAAACTGCCAGAAAAGAGATCAAGGAGATTATTCAGGAGGTCAAGAGCGCTCCAACTGACGCAAAAGCCGTGCAGGAGGCGAGAAAAAAACTCGGGCTGAAAAAGCAGGAGGCGGAGCAGCGTGAGTCGGCCTTGCATGCTGAAGCAGAGCGGTCGGTTCCGCTTGATCGTACAATCCGTGAGGGTGATCTGGTCAGGATTCTTGACAGCACGGCCTCCGGTGAGGTTGAGAGCGTCAATGGCGAGAGCGTTGTGGTGCAGTGTGGTAATTTCAGGTTGACCACATCACTGAAAAACCTCGAGAAAACTTCGAAAACGCAGGTTAAAAAAAATCTCAGAGAGCCTCTGCTCCGGCAGCAAAAGGGCTCCTGGTCATCCGTTACGGCAGAGGTGGAGTCAACAAAACTTGACTTGCGGGGGCTCAGTGGTGATGAGGCGATCATGAAAATTGACCGCTTTATCGATACCATGCGCCTTAACCGCATTCATTCGGCCATGATTCTTCATGGCAAGGGGACGGGATCGCTCCGGCAGCGGACAGCGGAGTTTCTCCAGCAGCACAGTGCCGTCAAAAGTTTTCGACTGGGAGAGTGGGGCGAGGGAGGCGCCGGAGTGACCATTGTTGAGATTGAATCGTGATCAAGCTCTGTCCTTCAGGCGGGTTTCGTTGAAAAAACGCCTTCAATAGCGTATCTTGTGCCGAAGAACGGCTGAATAAGGACGGGCCGGGTACGCTGTACTTCTGGTGTCACTTTTATCGGATTCAGCGTGCTCATAATTGGATTGATGATATGTTAAATGAGGTGAGTGTGATACTTGCAGGGAGGGTAAAGTGACGTTACAACGGGCGGTAAGCCTGATTTCAGGCCATATGACCATACCGAACCAGCTCACGATGCTGCGTATTGTGCTTGTTCCGGTATTTGTCGTACTTCTGCTGCAGGAAGATCCATATCTGACGTTGCTTGGTGTTTTTGTTTTTGTCGTAGCCTCTCTTACGGATGCCTATGACGGATACCATGCAAGAAAATATGGCGAGACTACCCGTCTTGGCGCATTTCTTGATCCGCTTGCCGATAAACTGCTGATCACAGCCGCTTTTCTTCTCTATGTTCGTATGGGCTATCTTGTGCTGTGGATGGTTATTCTTGTTGCCGTTCGTGATGTCGTTATTACGGTACTTCGGATATATGCCGAAATGAAAGACCGGCCCGTGGTGACCAGCAGGGAGGCTAAATACAAGACGCTTATGCAGAACGTGTTTGCCTACATCATCATGGCCTTGCTTCTTCTGAGGGAACCGGTGTTTTTCGGACACCGAATTGCATCAGCAGTCAGCAACTTTCTGGTTTCAGATTACCTGGACTATATGATGCTTGTCGTAACGATTTTTACGGTTTATACAGGGATTTCCTATCTCATCAGCAACTGGAGAGCATCGTTTCAGAACTCTTCGGATGAACATTGAGCGCATGAAGCTGTTTCTGGCAAAAGTTATCTCTACCTGTGGAGGTCTGGGATATTTTCCCGTTGCTCCTGGTACTTTTGTGAGTTTTATAGCGGTTCTGCTTTTTGTTTTTACCCCATTGTGTCGTGATATCACCACTCTGTGTATCGCAACAGTCCTCTGTTTTGCCTTCGGAACATGGGCGGGGAGCGTTATGGAAACAGCTTACGGAGATGATCCTTCAATTGTTACGATCGATGAACTTGTCGGGCAGTGGATAGCGCTTGCGGTACTGCCCGACGGTCTGATTTCGGTGGTGCTTGCTTTCATGTTTTTCCGCTATTTCGATATAGCCAAGCCCGGCCCTGTTGATCGTGCTCAGCAACTTCCCGGCGGGTGGGGAATCATGGTTGACGATCTGCTGGCCGGGATTTTTGCAAATCTTTCTGTTCGGGCCGTTCTCGCACTCTTCTCACTGCTTCATGTGACGTTTCCCGGATAGAACTCCTTTATGCTTTTCATGATTCCCGGAACATCAAGTCCGGTTTCCCTGTAGAGCTCCTCCATTGAGCCGTGGGTGACAAAAGCATCAGGAAGTCCTGTTTTCAGTACCGGGATTTTACTTTTTCTGCTGTTGACATAATCGATGACAGCGCTTCCAAGTCCACCGATTATGCTGTTTTCCTCAATGACCACCAGATGTGTTGCCTGTTGGGCAATTTCTTCAATAAGTTCCGTATCGAGTGGTTTGATAAAGCGCATGTCAGCCACCAGAGGATTCACTCCCTCCTTTTGCAGCGCCTCTGCCACTTCAATGGCTCTCCATACAAGGGGCCCGGCAGCAAGCAGTGCGATACCGTTTCCCTGCCGGAGAACCCTTCCCTTTCCGATCTCAAGTGGAACCAGGGTTTTATTACGTGCAATGCCGGTTCCGTTTCCTCTCGGATAGCGGATGGCGACAGGCCCGGTTACGTGATAGAGTGCGGTGTAGAGCATGTTGCGAAGCTCCTGCTCATCCGAAGGCGCCATAATGACGAAGTTGGGTACAGGCTGCAGGAAGGAGAGGTCAAAAGCTCCATGATGCGTCGGGCCGTCTTCTCCTACAAGACCGGCACGGTCAATGGCAAAGACGACATGAAGGTTCTGCTGGGCAACATCGTGGATGATCTGGTCATATCCGCGTTGCAGAAAGGTTGAGTAAATGGCGCAGACCGGTTTGAACCCCTGAATTGCCAGTCCTGCCGCAAAGGTTACGGCATGTTGTTCAGCAATGCCGACATCAAAGAATCGATTCGGCAGGGCGTTCTGGAAGAGGTCAAGGGATGTGCCGCTCGGCATGGCGGCAGTGATGGCCGTAATGCGCGGATCTTTCAACGCAAGCTCAACAAGGGTTTCACCAAAAACCTCCTGATATTTTGGCGGCCCTGCTTTCTGGGCCGTTACAATTGTTTTTCCGGTAGTGGTATCAAAACCACCGTTGTGGGCGTGCCATTTGCTCTGATTTTCTTCTGCAGGCTTGAATCCTTTTCCTTTTGTCGTGACGACATGCAGGAGTTTCGGGTGGGGGAGTTCCTGCATCTCCTTCAAGGCTTTGACAAGCTGCTCCAGATTGTGCCCGTCAATAGGTCCGAAATATCGCAGCCCGAGCGCTTCAAAGAATGCTCCCGGTGTGAATGCAGCTTTAATGCCGTCTTCCAGTTTTCTTACAATGCTTTTTGCTGTATCACCGAGGTCATTGTTCAGGAGTGATATGGAGTTCCAGATAAACTTTCGGGTTTTGTTGTAAGTCTTGTTCAGAGCGAGGTTGACAAGATGGGTTTTAAGTCCGCCGGTACTTGGTGAAATGGCCATCTGGTTATCGTTCAGGATTACCAGAACATCGCTTTTGGTATCACCAAGATGGTTCATGGCCTCAAATGCCATCCCGCCGGTCATGCTGCCGTCACCGATCACGGCGATCATTTTTTCAGTTCCACCCGAAAGATCTCGTGCAGCGGCCATACCTGCGGCTGCCGAAATAGATGTTGATGCATGTCCTGTGCCGAATGCATCATAGGGACTTTCAAAAATTCTCGGGAATCCGGCAAGTCCTCCGTATTGCCGGTTGGTTTTCATGCTCTCCCTTCTGCCGGTCAGAATTTTATGGATATAGGCCTGATGACCAACATCCCACACTATTTTATCTCTGGGCGAATTGTAGACGTAATGAAGTGCGACGCTTAATTCAACAACACCGAGACTTGATGCAAAATGACCGCCATTTTGTGCAACAAGGTTGATGACTTCACGACGACACTCATCAGCAACATGCTGAAGATCCTCAAGAGAGAGCTTTTTCAGGTCATCAGGGCTGTGAATGGATGCAAGTATTGAGTGCTCTTGCGATACAGGAACGGGTATAACGTCTTCCATATGGTTTAATGGTGTACGATTGCTTCTTTTGCCGGAAACCTCTCCCGATTGCTTTTCCGTATGGCAGCTGAAATGCTCATACATTTCAACTCACGATCTGTGAGTAAAAAAAGCAAAGAGTTGGTGATTCAAATTGTATTTAACGTTATGGTAACCGTGAAATTTCCTTTGCGGTTCCATTTTGTTCGGCCTTCTCTCATCAGATACCTGAAATCTGCAACAGGACATTTCTCTGGAGACGGGGTCCGTCAAGCTCAACAAAAAATATGGACTGCCACCGGCCGATCATCAGTTTACCGTCAGCAACAGGAATGGTTTCCGAAGAGTTCATGAAAAGCCCGAGAAGATGAGCATGCGCATTATCCCGGCCATCAAGAGGCTGAAGATTGTGAAGATAGTCTCCGTCTCTGGGAACAAGGCGTTTAAGGAATATCGTCATGTCTTCAAGAAGCCGGTTCTCTTTTTCGTTGATATTGATGAACGCGGTGGTGTGCTGACTCAGGATGATTGCCTGACCTTGCTGTACACCTGATTCAGTCAAGGCGTCATTGACTTTTGACGTAATATCAACAAGCTCTATCGGATTGCAGGTTTCAAGAGCGATGGTGTATTTCTGAAAAATCATGGTATATAAACGTCAGATGAACAAAGAGTAAAAAAAGCCGTGAATAGTGAGCGGCACTCCGCAATCAGGAGTGTGATGCATTTTTTTTGGATTGCTCAGCATGTTATGACAACTACTTCATGAGGTGCGAGACGGATG
>JAAXUM010000164.1 GCA_013336025.1 Chlorobiaceae bacterium | reverse complement strand
CCCGACAAGCGAGGAGATCCGGTCGATGAGTCCAAATTCACCAAGATCGGAAATAGCTTTATATGGCATATTTTTCGTTAAATTAAAATTCAGGTCGAATGAAGTTTATTTGCCTGTTTTCGGTATTGAGCCGGGAGCCTTTGTGTTTAACATAGACAATATCTCTTTTAATATGGGTTTTTTTGACAAGTTCAAACTATCACGGCTTAAAGAAGGGCTCAGCAAAACAAGCGAAACGTTTCGGGAAAAGCTCTCTCTGATAACTCAGGGAAAAACCGAAATCGACGAAGAGTTTCTTGAAGAACTCGAACATATTCTTGTTGGTGCCGATGTCGGTGTTGAAACAACCCTCACTATAGTTGAAGCCATTACCGAACGGGCAAAGCGCGAATCCTACCGTTCGGCAGAAGAGTTGAACCGGATGCTGATGGAAGAAATTCAGACAATGCTTCTTGATGCAGGTGAGCACTATCCGATTGACTTTGATGCGCCGCTTTCGGCAAAACCCTATGTTATTCTGGTTGTCGGGGTAAACGGTGCAGGAAAAACAACAAGTGTGGCCAAACTGGCCTATAACTACGAAAAAGCAGGTAAAAAAGTCATCATTGCCGCTGCTGATACCTTTCGAGCGGCAGCATATGAACAACTCAAGATCTGGGCCGATCGCGCAGGGGTTCCGCTTATCGGTCAGGGGCAGGGAGCAGATCCTGCTTCAGTTGTGTACGATGCCGTCAGTTCCGCTGTTTCAAGAAACTCTGATGTGGTGCTTGTTGATACAGCAGGTCGTCTGCATAACAAGAGTCATCTGATGGAAGAGCTTGCTAAAATTATGCGGGTAGCAAAAAAGAAGATTCCTGAAGCCCCGCATGAAGTTCTTCTTGTGCTTGACGGCACGACAGGCCAGAATGCGGTTTCCCAGGCAAGAGAGTTTACACGTTTTGTCAATGTGACCGGTCTTGTACTTACCAAGCTTGACGGAACATCCAAAGGCGGGATTGTGCTCTCCATTTCAAGAGAACTCAATCTGCCGGTCAAGTATATCGGTGTAGGTGAAAAGATTGATGACTTGCAGTTGTTTGACCGTGCGCGTTTTGTTGAGGCGCTGCTTGGGCGTCAGGAGTAGTTTTAAACTATAAGTTCCGGGATTTTGTTTTTGATGGTTTGGAGCATTTTTTCAGTATTGGCGATTTTCAGGAGATGCGTACTGTTTTTTGTGTCTTGTGCTCCAAGGCGTTTGGCCAGAGGTTCCGCTGCATCAAGTGCACAGATGAAGCTGCAGAGGAGAGGCTCAAGCCTTAACGGGCTTTGAATGATGACGATATGCGTGATTTCGGTTTCAGGGCAATCAAGCAGGTAATCAATATGCCAGTGCGGTTTTTTATGCAGAGGGGTATCGGCTTTTTTGTCGGATTTACCCGGTTCAAACAAAAGACGCAGAGTTGTCTGTATTTGCTGAGGGGCTCTGTTTCCGCTTCTTGATGCATGACGAACCAGCCGTTTAGCGAGAGGGTTATCAGCTTTTCCGCCTCCAAGTGCTGAACCGATATACAGGTACTCGCCTTCCGGAACATCAAGAAGCCGACCACCCTGAAATTTTCCGAACGAAAGTCGGATAGGCTTTGAAACATTCAAAAAAAGGATATACGAGCCTCTTGGGTAATTATCGCCGAAAATCGTAAACTGATCTGAATGCATTGTTTTTTGTTGATTTTGATGCAATATTAGCGGTGCTGAAAATAACAAGCTGATGTTATCGTGTTCATTGATTGGCAGATTTTTGTGCAGGCAAAAGATAATCGTCTTAACGGTATTTTGCTATGCAAAGTAATTCCGGGCTGATGACTTTCAGGCGCAGAGAAATGGTTGAAAAGCTGAAGTTGAACGGTATAGCAGACAGCCGGGTTCTTGCTGCGTTTTTGAAGGTTGAACGTCACCGTTTTTTTGACAGGGAAAGTCAGGAGTATGCGTATGAGGATAGAGCATATCCAATAGGGTATGGCCAGACCATTTCGCAGCCCTATACAGTAGCCTGCATGACGTCGTTGCTTGTTGAACGATCTCCGGCAGGTAAAGTTCTCGAAATAGGAACAGGGTCGGGGTATCAGGCAGCGATTCTTGATGCTCTCGGTTACAGGGTTTATACGGTTGAGCGGATTTCGGCGCTCTATGAAAAAGCCGAAATGCTTTTCAGTATTCTCGAGCTTTCGATAACCTGCCGATCAGGAGACGGAACGCTCGGCTGGCCAGAGGAGGCGCCTTTCAACGGTATTATGGTTACTGCCGGAGCTCCTCATTGTCCCGATTCGCTCCTGGGTCAGCTTGCTCTTGACGGGAGCCTTGTTGTGCCGATTGGAGAGCACGGTTTGCAGAAAATGACGGTTTTTCAAAGAAAAAAAGACCGTTTCGAAAAGGAAGTATTCAATGATTTTGCTTTCGTGCCGCTGATAGGCAGGGAAGGATGGAACTGATTTTTTTAAACATCTTAATGAAGGGATGATTTATGGCTGTAATGACCAGCTTAAGGGATAAGACTCATATCATTCTGTATGCACTTCTGGCAGCGTTTCTTGCCTTGATTGTTTTTGAATGGGGCATGAATTTCTCGGGGTTTTCAGGCAAGAAACGAAACATTGCGGGCAAGGTCAATGGAAAGGAAATTTCTGCTGCCCAGTATGATGAGGTGTATAATGATATATCCGGTAACTTTCGAAGAACCAACCCCGGTGCCGAGATAACCCCGGTAACCGAGCTGGAGTTTCGCCAGCAGGCCTGGAATATTGTTGTTGACCAGACGTTGCTTGAAGAACAGTTTGCAAAATTCGGTATTACCGTACAGGATCAGGAGGTCGTTGAATCGCTTGACAGCCCTGAACCCCCGATGATCATTCGTCAGAATTTTTCTGATTCGACAGGTTCGATTGACAGAAAAAAGCTTGATATCGCCCGTCGTGATCCCAAAAACAAAGACTTGTGGTTGCAGCTTGAGAAAATGGTTCAGCGTGAGCTTAAGGTAAACAAGCTGATTCGTGCACTCCAGCCCATGGTTCGTGTTACCGGTAAAGAGCTTGATGATCTTGTCAGGAGAAATTTTGGAAGATTTTCGGCATCATTTGTACCTGTTCCCTTGAGCTTTGCTGGCTCTGACAGCAGCTTTCCCGTGAAAGATGATGAGATACAGAAGTACTACAATGAGCATAAGGAACTTTTGAAACAGCTTCCGTCAAGATCTGCTGATTTCGTGTTTTTTCCTCTCACGCCATCGTCAAAAGACAGCAGCGCTGTTCGTAGTGAGCTTGAATCGCTTCGCTCAGAGTTTTCATCAGCGGTCAATGATACCGATTATGTTAAGGTTCAGAGTGACCGTCCGAACGGGGTTAACGTTTTGTACAACAGGGCAAACTTTTCTCTGCCTGCGGGTTCGATTGTTTTCAGTCCCGCCAATCTTAAAGCTGGCGCTATTGTAGGTCCGGTTGCTGACAGAGGCGAGTATCGGCTGCTGAAAATAAAAGAGGTGAGAACTTCCCAGCCAATTGCCAGGGCTTCGCATATTCTGCTTCGTTTTAATCCTGGCAGCAAGGAGGAAGTCGAGAAAGTTCGTGAGCGGATGGTCTTGATATTCAAAGAGCTTCAGGCTGGTGTTTCTTTTGAGACACTTGCCCGGAAATATTCCGAAGATCCCGCCAGCGCTGTGCAGGGGGGCGATCTGGGATGGTTTACAAAGCAGAGTATGCTGCCTGAATTTTCAGCGGCGGTGTTCAGTGGAGCCCCGGGAGCTATTGTTAAACCGGTACAGACTAAATTCGGGTTGCATATCATCAAGGTTACCGGATTTGATCAGACGGCTGTTGTAGCTTCAGAAATTGTCCGAACCATTCGTCCTTCAACTGAAACTGTAGACAGCGCGCGAAGGCTCGCTATGGCATTCCAGATGCAGGCAAAGGATAAAGGACTTGAAAAAAGCGCTTCAACTGAAAAGCTTGTGGTTGCTAAAACAGGTGATTTCGGCAAGCATACCCTTATTGCTGACATCGGTTTCAGTGAGAAGATTACAGCCTTTGCTTTTAACGCAAAGGAAGGGGCACTGTCAGATGTTATAGAGACTGAAAAAGGTTTTTATGTCATGAAGCTTACAGGAATAAACGATACCGGCTATCGCAGGCTTGATGCTGATCTGAAAAAAAGAATTACGGCTGAGCTTGTCCGGATGAAAAAAGAGCCTGTGCTTGAGAAAAAACTTGCTTTGAGTGCAAAACAGAGCGGCGGATCTCTGGATAACATCGCGAAAGCTTATCCTGGAACAAGTGTTGTTGCGGCAAACGATATTCGCTGGGTTGACGGATTTGTACCCGGTTACGGTTTTGACCAGCCACTTGTTGAGGCGATGTCAGCAATGACAGAGGGCAGACTTTCAGGTCCGGTGAAAACCAATGACGGCTATGCAATTGTTCTTTTATCAAAAAAGAACATGCCGGCTGAACCTGATATTGAGGCGGCAAAAACCGCTTTTACTCCGAAAATTCTTCAGGATAAGCTGAACAGGCTGTTTACGGAATATTTCGCAACGATCAAGAAAAATGCTGTGATAGAGGATCTTCGTCCCTGAAGGAACTCTTTTGAGGGCTTCCCGGTAAATTGTTCACAACGGGAAGCTCTTAACACCCGGGTAAGCATGGCGCATGGTAACCGGGCAACACAATGTTTCGCAAAATAACGTTTCCCGCCATCTGATTTTGTGATTCTGGATAGGTGAATGGTATCCGGAATTCAGCATTTAACATCAAAAAGCTCTTCTTTTAGTGTTCTGTCTGAAATGATTCAAGGCAGGCTTTTATTTTTTGTGCCGAATCGAGCTTGATGCACTCGAGTGCAAGCGCTTCAGTTTCTGCAACGCTGTAACGTGATACGAACCGTTTAAGATTA
>JAAXUM010000406.1 GCA_013336025.1 Chlorobiaceae bacterium | reverse complement strand
CTTGCATCGGGTTCTGCACAAAGCAGATCGAGCATGACATGAGCACGCCGTCAAACGATGCGTCATTGAACGGCAATGCTTCTGCTGGAGCCGTTATGGTCTCGATGCCACGGCTGGAAGCGATTTTCACCATTGCCGGGGCGGGGTCGGCACCGGTAGTGATTCCAAGTGCACAGGCAAAACGGCCTGATCCGACTCCCACTTCGAGCCAGCGAGTGTTTTTCGTATCGACGGCTTTTTTAAGACAGTCCAGTTCGAGTTGAAACAGATTCGCTCCGGCAGCGGTTTCAAACCATTTGTCGTAATCGACGGCATACGTTTCGAACGGGTTTCCGGTAATCATAGCCAGAGCTGAGCAGTTATATAATGGTTGTTTCCCTTCAGAATGTAATGACACGGTCGCTATCAACGACCCGGACGGCCAGTGCCTGGTACACTTCGTCCGGCATGCCGCTTTCTGATCAACCGTGTTCCAGAGAGAGGCCTGCCGCTTCCCATTCGCTGACACCATCGAGCATTCTCTTGATATGGAAGCCATGAGCGCCCAGCATCGCCACGGCATCCTCTGACAGCAGGCAGAATGGCCCGCGGCAATAGGCGACAATCTCCTTGTCTCGTGGGAGTTCGGCAAGACGCTGTTCGATTTCCGTGAGGGGCATGGAACGGGCGTAGGGCAGGTGGGCAATGTTGAACTCTGTGGTGGGCCGAACATCAATAACTACGATTTCTCCTTTTCTGGCTTTTTCCAGGAGAACTTCCCGCGTTTCCGAGATCAGCGTTTCCGGTTGACTCGTCATCTGAGCCAATGCATCCCGCAATTCGACAAGATGCTCTTCGGCTGTTTCACGAAGGTTCACACAAAGACGGGAGACGCTTTGTGCGCTCAGTCGATAGAAAATGTACTTTCCTTCGCGTCGGGTGTTGACGAGTCGTGCCTCGCGCAAAGCTTTGAGATGAGCACTGGCAAGTTGCTTGTCGATGCCAGCTTCGTTTGCCAGAATTTCTACACTCTTTTCTCCCTGTGCCAGTAAATCCAGTAATTCAAGCCGTTTTGGGCTGGACAAGGCTTTACCGATTTGGGCAACCTTCTCGTAAACCAGTGCTTTCAGTTCTTGTTTTGTTGTCATGAAAACAATATAATGATTGTTAGAATGAAGACCAAGCCCATACTATATGCATTTACCGGGTAGTTACAGTCACTTCATTCTGGTTTTGAAAATGGCGCTATCCTGTATTCGGATTTATAAAAACCAATAATTACGAGACTTTATGGAAGCACAATTATCCGGCGGCGTCAGACATTCCTGGCTGAAACATTTCCATATTACCTTTTTCGGGATGGTTTTCGGCATGACAGGATTCACCCTCGCTGTCCAGATGGCCAGCACGATTTTTTCTCCGCTTCTGCTTCCCGCCGGCCATCTTATCCGGTATGCAACGGTTATCCTCATGATCACAATTGTCTCGATCTATCTCCTGAAGCTTGTGCGCTTTCCGGAGGCTGTTTCAAGTGAATGGAACCACCCGAATAAAATCAACTTCTTTCCGCTTTTTGGTATGAGCCTGCTTGTGCTGGGAAGCAGCTTTTTTAAGAGTCATCCGAAAGTTTCTCTGATCCTGTGGGTCTCTGGTACCGTTCTGCAGTTTCTGTCATCGGTCATTGTCGTTTCGATATGGGCAGGGCAGACCCATTTCAGGATCGAGCACATGACGCCGGGGTGGTTCATTCCGATCGTCGGTTCTATCATCGTTCCGATTGCGGGTGTAAAGCACGGATTCATTGAACTCTCCTGGTTCTTCTTCACCGTCGGTCTTTTTTTTTGGTTGGCGCTCTTCACAATTGTGATGTATCGTATCGTGTTTCATCCTCCAATACCCGAACGGTTGTTACCGACGCTTTTTATC
>JAAXUM010000163.1 GCA_013336025.1 Chlorobiaceae bacterium | reverse complement strand
CATACTGACAGCGAAATCGAGATTCTTGCAGGTAAAATGAATAAATCGTTTGCGCAGGTAAAAGAGCGAATTGGTGATCTGCATGAGTTCAACCCGATGCTTGGGCTTCGCGGCTGCCGTCTTGGAATCCTTCATCCGGAAATTACCGTCATGCAGGTTCGGGCAATCATTGAAGCCGCATGCAAGCTTAAACAGGAAGGCTCGGAGGTAGTCCCCGAAATCATGGTACCGCTTGTTTGTACGGTCAAAGAGCTTGAAATCACGAGCGAAATAATTCACAAAACCGCCAGAAGCGTTATTGCCGAAAAAGGCACAGGCGTGAGTTATCTTGTCGGAACCATGATCGAGGTACCTCGTGCAGCAATCACCTCGGACCAGATCGCTACAGCCGCAGACTTCTTCAGCTACGGCACCAATGATCTGACACAGATGGGACTTGGCATGAGCCGTGACGACTCCGGCCAGTTTCTCCCCACCTATCAGCAGCAGGACATCTTTCCCCGCAACCCGTTTGAATCCATCGATAAAGACGGGGTTGGAAAACTTATGAGCATTTCTGCCAAAGATGGGCGTTCAGTCAAGCCAGACCTTAAGCTCGGCATTTGCGGTGAACACGGAGGCGATCCGGCAACCGTTGAATTCTGTCATCAGACGGGTCTGAACTATGTATCATGCAGTCCGTTCAGAGTACCGATAGCACGCCTTGCCGCTGCAAGAGCTGCACTGAAAAACTGAGTCCGTGTGGTATCTTTAAAAGAAAAGGCGACTTTGCAGTCGCCTTTTCTTTTATTTTGCATGCAGTCAGTGAACGTTTACTGTTTCTCTTCTTTGTTTTTGAAAAACATACAACCACCTTCAGCAACCACATCCTTCCCGAAACAGGTGCCAACTGCAGAATTTTCCGCTTTGGGAGAAAAACTCTGGCAATCCTGACACTGTTTGCCTTTTTCAGCCTTCTGCTGATATATGATTTCCATTGATAAACCTCATGAATAATTGATGAATATTGCAATACAGAAAAAGCCGGATCTTTTCGGCGGAAAGAAATATAAAAGAGAAATATTTTTTTAAAAGTTTTCTTAACCAGAAACCTTCTCCCGGATCAAACAGTTTACCCTTTACCTGGAGAGGAAACGCAATTGCCGTAAAGATTTTTTGTATATAGAATAACAAGACTGTTCTCATTTCAGAGCCCAGGAGCATAACACACCAATGGAATTCAATCATATTACCATCAAGGGAGCAAGAGTTCACAATCTCAAGAATATCTCCCTCGATATACCAAGAAATCGGTTCATTGTCATTACCGGTATTTCAGGATCAGGCAAATCAAGCCTCGCATTCGATACCATTTATGCCGAAGGCCAGCGTCGCTTTATGGAAACACTCTCCCCCTATGCGAGGCAGTATATCGGGAATATCGAACGGCCGGATGTCGATTTTATCGATGGACTTTCACCTGTTATTTCCATTGACCAGAAAAGCACAAGCCGATCACCGCGATCCACGGTCGGCACCGTAACGGAAATACACGATTTCATCCGTCTTCTCTATGCCAAAGCCGGCAGAAGATATGACCCCGTAACAGGACAGATGCTTCAAAAACAAAGTGAAGAGAGCATCTGCGCAGCCATTCTCTCTCTTCCTGAAGGCACAAAGGTGCAGATCATCTCCCCCCTTGTTACAGGCAGAAAGGGACACTATCGTGAACTGTTTGAAAAACTGCTCCAGAAAGGGTTTTTAAGGGTTCGCATTGATGGCGAATATCGGGAAATGCACAAAAACATGCAGCTCGAACGCTATAAAAGTCATGCTGTCGCTCTGGTTATCGACAGGCTCCTTATAAACCCGGAATCTGCCGATCGCCTGAAAAAAGCCGTCAACCTTGCTATCGGCATGTCAGAACATAAATCCTCAGTGATTTGCGATCCAATGGACAGCGACTGCAAAGAGATGGTTTTCAGCACCAGATACGCATATTCCGATGGATCTCTTCCTCTTGATACCCTTGCTCCGAACAACTTCAGCTTCAACTCTCCCTACGGCGCCTGTCCTTCCTGCAGTGGCCTTGGCACGATTATGCAGTTGTCTGCCGACCTCATGATCCCCAATCCTTCGCTGTCGCTCAAAGAGGGCGCCATTGAGCCATTCGGCAAGGCAGGAAAACGAAACCTGTGGCAGGTCATTAAAGCAATCGGAAAGGTTTATGATTTCACGGTTGATACACCCATATCCAAAATCCCGAAAAAAGCCCTCGACATTCTGCTCTATGGTTCAGGCAGTGAGACCTTTGACATTTCCTATTCATATGCGGGCAGGGAAAACAGCTATCCGCAACTTTTCGAGGGCGCTCTCCCCTATGTTGAAGAGATCCGTCTGAAAACCAACTCCTTGAAACTTCGGGAATGGGCTGAAAGCTTCATGATCCATCAACCCTGTCCCGAATGCAATGGCGCAAGACTGCGAAAAGAAAGTCTTCTGGTCAAACTGAACAATCTCAATATCGCCGAAGTAGAGGCACTGCCAATACCTGAAGCACTTGATTTTTTTATAACTCTTCTGCCGACGCTTACACCAAAAGAACTGCTGGTTGCGACACCCGTTGTGCACGAAATCACCAGACGTCTGGAATTTCTTCTCAATATCGGACTATCCTATCTCTCTCTCGGCAGAAGCTCGCAGACGCTTTCAGGAGGAGAGGCCCAGCGCATACGCCTCGCATCACAGCTCGGATCACAGCTCAGCGGAGTACTCTATGTTCTTGACGAACCAAGCATAGGACTGCACCAGCGCGACAATCACAAACTGATCGAATCACTCATTCGGCTGCGAAATCTTGGTAATACCGTACTCGTTGTGGAGCACGACAAGGATACCATGCTCATGGCCGATCAGGTAATCGATATCGGACCCGGAGCGGGTGAATACGGTGGGGAAATCGTTGCTCAGGGTCGAGCTGAAGAACTGGGCAAACACTCTCTTACCGCAGCTTATCTTCAGGGAATGAAAGAGGTATACTTTCCTCCTGAAAAAGAAAAAAGTCCTGATCAGGCAAAATTTCTCGTGATTCGGGGATGTCGGGGCAACAACCTGAAAAACATCGATATCCGCTTTCCTCTCGCATCACTGATAAGCATTACCGGCGTCAGCGGATCCGGAAAATCAACCCTGATCAATGAAACACTTTACCCTGCACTCGCCCGGCATTTTTACCGTTCAAAGCTTTTAACCTATCCATATGACAACATAGAGGGCATTGAACTGATCGACAAGGTCGTCAATGTCGATCAATCTCCCATAGGAAGAACACCCCGATCAAACCCGGCAACATACACTGGCGTCTTCACCTTTATACGCGACTTCTTTACCCGACTTCCGGAAGCACAAATCAGGGGATACAAGGCAGGGCGCTTCAGTTTCAATGTCAAAGGCGGACGATGCGAAGTATGCCAGGGCGCCGGAACAAGAAAAATAGAGATGAACTTTCTTCCCGACGTCTATGTACAATGCGAACACTGCAAAGGTGAACGCTATAACCGGGAAACACTCCAGGTAAAATACCGGGGAAAGTCCATTGCCGATGTTCTTGACATGCCTGTCGAAGAGGCATCTGTTTTTTTTACCGATTTCCCTCGAATCAAACGAATTCTTGCTACGATGGAAAGTGTCGGACTCGGTTATCTGAAACTCGGTCAGGCCTCACCCATGCTCTCGGGAGGCGAAGCACAACGCATAAAACTTTCAGCAGAACTGGCAAAAATCCAGACAGGCCAGACACTCTACATTCTCGATGAACCAACAACCGGACTCCACTTCCAGGACATTCAGCATCTTCTTGAAGTACTCCGTAAACTCGTCGATAAGGGAAACACCGTCATCATCATAGAGCACAACCTCGACATCATCAAAAACAGTGACTGGATCATAGACCTCGGCCCGGAAGGAGGTTCCGGCGGCGGACTGTTTATTGGCGAAGGAACCCCCCGGGAGATCGCCCGGCTTGAGCACTCCCATACCGGCAGATACCTTGCTCTCGAACTTGCGGCTAAACACGCAACCGGAGTGCTCTGACAAGGAATTCAGCAACCATTTTCCGAATGAATCATGATGGAAAAAGATCCTGAAAAAACAGAGCATGAAAGAAAAGAACCTGCATGCCAGCTCTGCGGAAACAAAAAAACCAGCCAGCTTAAAAGAGCTGTCTTTGTAGGACCATCCGTAGCACAAGTCATTATGAATGAGACCGGAAGCTGGGATGAAGCCGGGTGGATATGCAGTGATGATTTCCTGAAATACCAGCAGAGATATGTAGAAAAGCTCCTTGCGGAAGAAAGAGGAGAGATCACAACACTCGACAAAGAGGTGCTCAGGGCACTGCATGAACAGGAGATCTTTTCAAAAAATCCGGACATCGACTATGATGCCAATCTTGGTTTCGCAGATCGATTGTCCGACAAGCTTGCTTCGTTTGGAGGCAGTTGGACTTTCATCATCATGTTCGGCTGTTTTATTTTCGGCTGGATGGCTATCAACTCATGGATTCTTTTCTCAAGGCCCTTTGATCCATTTCCCTTTATTCTTCTGAACCTTGTTCTCTCTTCCCTGGCAGCCATCCAGGCTCCCGTCATCATGATGAGCCAAAATCGGCAGGAAGCCCGTGACAGGAAAAGGGCAATCCATGACTATCAGATCAACCTTAAGGCAGAACTCGAAATCAGGCAACTCCACCAGAAAATAGATCACATTCTCTCTCATCAATGGGAAAGACTTATGGAAATACAGAAAATCCAGATGGAGTTGATTGATGAAATCCGTAACAACAAATAAAGCGCAACACTGTAAGCCATCGTAAACCCAGGCAAACAGAAGCAGTGAGCTCACAAAACCAGGTTGTCAGAGATCTAACCGGAACTGACAGGAGTGACAGGCTCAGGTC
>JAAXUM010000405.1 GCA_013336025.1 Chlorobiaceae bacterium | reverse complement strand
CATTTAACCACAACGTTTTCATGAATTGCGGCAAGAGCCTCTCCTTCGGCAATCATCTCTTCTGCGGCTAACGTGGTGACTTCAGCGCTGACCGGTCCCTGAACAATCTCACAGATGCGTGCAATATGCTCTTTGAAATCCTGATAGGTAAAGTTCGAGGCGTCACCGACAATTTTCGCAATGAGCGAGGGGTTTGTCGTAACACCGTCGAGCATGCCGAGCTCTTTTGCCGCATGAATTTCCTCAAGACTGGCGGTATCAATAAAAAATTTCATTCTGCCTCCTCAGGCGGTTACGGATTGAGTGTCAAGCATCGCATTGAAATTTTTCGCCCGGCGCCCTTCCCAGTTTCTTTTGTGGTAGGCATAACCGGCAATAAGCGGCAGAGCAAGTGTTGCTTCTGCAAATACCATCTGTTCATGAACGGTATCAACTTTCCCCCATGAACTCGCCTCCTTGAGGGTTGATCCTGAAAGCGCGCCGTCCCGTTCGTCTGCAACAGTAATCTGAACGGCATAGGTATGCATCGAAACATCCTCGTACCCGAGAACTTCTGCGGCGACAACGATATCCTGGGTAAAGTTTTTCGGCACTCCGCCGCCAATCATGAAAATACCGGTTTTATCGTTGGCAATCTTGATACGGGTGAGTTCGCGAAAATCCTTTACCGAGTCGATAGCCACATGGTTTTCAGGGTTATGCCACTGATGGTGCACAAGTCCGAATCCTGCGGAACAGTCAGAAAATGCGGGGCAGAAAATCGGTACCCCTTTTTCATAGGCTTTATAGACAATGGAGTTTTTGTCGTGATTGTGCTTTTCAATGTATCTGGCCATCTCGACAATAAATTCGCGTGACGAGTATGCTCCCGGCTTCATGGAGTTGGCGATGACTGCCGTTGTATCGTCGCAGACTCGAAGATCGTCTTCATCGATATAGGTATCGTAAATGCGGTCGATATGCAGATCCCTGAGTATTGCGTCGTCAATAAACGGCGTCCCCTGATAGTGGCGGAAACCAAGCGCTTCGAAAAAGTCCTGGTCAACAATATTGGCTCCTGTTGAAACAATCGCATCAACCATATGGTTGTCGATCATGTCGATGATGACCTGTTTCAGCCCTGCGCTGATGAGTGATCCTGCAAGAGTGAGAATGACCGCACACTCTTTGTCCTGCTGCATGAGATCAACAATGGAGGCTGCGCGGGCAAGATTTCTTGCCTGAAAGGCTGTACCGCTCATCTGGTCGATCAGTGGAACAATATTGAGCTCTTTTATATCAATATGCCTGACCGGCGCATGCAGCAGATCTTCCTTTTTTATCCCTGTTTCCATAATAGCTCCCGAGGCCGTAATAAAAATGTTCAAAAAAAAAGAGAGTAAGCTTGCTATATCACACATTCAAATTACCGGATGCTGCTTCCTTCCGGATCTGACATGGTTGGGTAACCGAATGCTGTATAGGACTTACTCTCTGAATATATTTGTTTCCGGACTCTTTTTCTGTTAAGAAATCCAAAACATGTTGCTTAATATAGTGCATGAAATGTAAAAAACAAATAAAGGCTTTTTTCTTAGTGGCAACTGTTATAACTTCCGCTGCATTTAATCAGTGGCATTGCCGCAGTCATAGCCTGACTCAGGCTGTTTTTGTGCCTTCAGTGAGAACCGATACTATTTATTTATGGCAATACAGCGCATTTTAAGCGGGATGCGTCCTACCGGAAAGCTGCATCTTGGTCATTTTACCGGCGCTCTTGAAAACTGGGTTGAACAGCAGAACCTGGTAGGGGAAGATGGGTCAAGGATTTATGAGACCTGTTTTCTTATTGCCGATTATCACAGCCTCACGACATCGCTCGATACCAGTGAGCTGTATGCCAACTCGGTGGATATGCTCATTGACTGGCTTT
>JAAXUM010000404.1 GCA_013336025.1 Chlorobiaceae bacterium | reverse complement strand
GCATCTTAGGATGCTGGGCCGGGGCAAATATCAGAGGTGATGTCACTTTTGTCCTGTTTTTCTCGCAGGCATTCGGCCATATCGGTTTTATCGATTTAATACCGGCTCTTGTCAAAACCTTCTTTTTTGGCGCCGTGATCGGGTTTGTCGGATGCTATAAAGGATATACGGCAGGGCGTGGGACTGAGAGTGTGGGTATTGCTGCAAACTCAGCTGTAGTGCTCGCCTCGCTGCTTGTGATAATTATAGATCTGGTTGCGGTGCAAATCACTGACATGATATGAATGCTATTCAGACAGCAACTGTTGTTCCTGCCGGAACAGAAATCCCTGAACAGGTTATTGAAATCAACAACCTCAGGAAAGGGTTCGGCACGGAGGATGTACTGGTAGATGTCTCCCTTAAACTTTTTAACGGAGAAAATCTCGTTGTGCTTGGGAAATCAGGTTCAGGAAAATCAGTACTGATAAAATGTATTGTTCGTTTGCTGGAACCCGATGACGGAACAATCAAGGTCCTGGGAGAGGACCTGAGTACGCTGAATCAGAAAGGATTAGGAGAGTTGCGGAAGAAGATCGGTTTTCTTTTTCAGAGTGGCGCATTGTATGATTCCATGACCGTAAGGCAAAATCTGGAGTTTCCATTGCGAAGGATAAAAAAGAATCTTAGTCAGAAGGAAATAAACGAAAAAGTTGAAGAAGTTCTTGAAAATGTTGGTTTATCTGATGCCTTGAACAAAATGCCATCACAGTTATCAGGCGGGATGCGTAAGCGGATCAGCCTGGCACGAACCCTTGTTGTTGACCCGAGGATAATGCTGTATGATGAACCGACGACTGGTCTTGATCCGGTTACATCGGATGAGATTAGCACGCTCATCAATGATGTTCAGAAAAAATATAAAACTTCTTCAATAATCATCACACATGATATTGAATGTGCCCGGACAACCGCAAACCGGATTATCATGCTGCTTGACGGCGAAGTTTATAAGGAGGGAGGACTGGACGAGTTCGAACAGTCAGCAGACAGATCAATAAAATCATTCTTTAAATGATAAGAATATGGAAACGCACACACAAAAGTTTAAAGTAAGGTTAGGGCTTTTTATTATAGGAGGGCTGATGATATTCGTCATAGCCATTTTTATAATAGGGAAGCAGGAGAATCTATTCGATCCTGTTTTTAAGATCACTACAACATTCAATAATGTAAGCGGGCTGGAGCCTGGGAGTAATATCCGGTTTTCAGGTATCAATGTCGGTACTGTTGATAACATCAGGATCATAAATGATACGACTGTACGTGTTGACATGTTAATAAAAACAAGCGTTCAGCAGTTCATTAGAAATGACTGTGAGGCAGGCATAGGATCCGCGGGGATTATCGGCGACCGCATTCTGGTAATTACTCAGGGCAGCGAAGGGGCTCCCTTAGTAAAAGACGGGGGATACATAAAGTCAAAAGAACCTGTGGAAACTGATGCAATAATGGAAAGTATGCAGGTAACTGCAGATAATGCAGCAATTATTTCATATCAGCTGGCAGACATCATGATTAACATCAACAGCGGAAACGGGACACTCGGGAGATTAATTCAGGATTCAACTATTGCAGAAAATATAAATCAGACCATCGAGAACCTTAAAAGGAGTAGTAAGGGATTGGATGAGAATCGAACATAGAATAGAGATCTGTGAATTTACTTTTCAGGCACCAGAGTGGACAAGTGCACGAAGAATGGTAGCAGTGCGTCAGAAAATAGAGCAGCGTCCTAATGCGGTAGGTAAACAGTTAAGTTTGTTTGGAAATGAAATTGACTATAACGGATATCGATATACTTACTATATCACAAATCTTACTTTAGGTGCAGCTGAGGTTTGGAGACTGTACCGTGGTCGGGCAAATTGTGAA
>JAAXUM010000162.1 GCA_013336025.1 Chlorobiaceae bacterium | reverse complement strand
CACAACAGGAACAGCTGCCGGGTAGTATTGCAGCACCGGTGCCGCAAAGATATGCACAAGTACAGGGGCAAGAAAATTGGAAAGCCCTTTGAATACCTTGTGACGCACCATAAGATCGTCAAGTATTGTAGGGGTCGAGTCGGCAAACCGTTTCAGGAATCGCAGCATCGTGCGGCGAACAATGCCTGAAAACAGAACAATAACAAGCAGTGAGAGTATGGAAGCAGCGATCGTATAGATCAGAATCGCCTGATCCGCAGTTATTGCCGGAAAATGTTCCAGATACCGGATGATTGATTCCGTCATGAAGCTACTGTTTTCGGGAAGTTTTATACTGTCGATACGGGCAAACTCATTCTGAAAACCGATCCCTGGTTAAGCCGCGAGTGCACTTCAATGGTGCCTTTATGGGCAAGAACGATATGTTTGACAATGGCAAGCCCCAGACCTGTTCCTCCTGACTGACGCGACCGGGCTTTGTCTGCACGGTAGAAGCGCTCAAAAATCCGGTCAAGATCGGATGGATGAATACCAAGCCCGTTATCGTGAACCTCAAGAATCACGTTGCCCTCACTTCTGAATGCGGTCACCCTGACTCGTCCAACGGTATTATCAACATATTTGACGGCATTGTCAAGAAGATTGCGCACGGCTATTTCAAGATAGGCTGCATCGGCATAGACCAGAGGAAGATCGTCGTGAAAATGCATGTCGAGCTTTATCTGCTTTTTTTGAATGGCAGGAAGTACCATCTCGGAGGATTTCTGAAGAATGACCCGAAGATCTGCCGGAGCGAATCGGTAGTCAATTTTGCCCGATTCTATTCTCGACAGGTCAAGAACATCGTTAACGAGTGCTGTAAGCTGTTCGCTCTCCTGAAGAATAATCCTGAGAAAGGCTGCTGCATGCTCGGGATCATGCATGGCTCCATCAAGCAGGGTTTCCGTATATCCTTTGATACTGGTGAGCGGGGTGCGCAGTTCATGAGATACACTCGATACAAAATCCCTGCGAATTCTTTCGAGATTGCGAAGCTTGGTAATGTCGTTGAGAACAAAAACAGTGCCGTCAAAATGACCATCCCTCCTGACCGGCATGGAACTGATCTGCATCGTCCGCTTCCCTTTGACCGTCACCAGCGACACCTCTTCTTTTTGCAGTGTTGTTCTTTTTGTATGGACGTCAAGAAACAGTTCCCTGAGTTTCTGATCGGCCAGATGCTTTACCGGATGCGATTTGAGCATGGCTCCATCAATACGGAACATTTTCGATGCGGCAGGATTGACAAGAATAATATCACCATCGGCATTGGTGACAATAATTGCCTCTCGTATGCCGGAGAGTACCGCGCGATACCACTCCTCTTTCCTCTGCATGCTCCTTATTTCTGCCGACATGAAATTGAATGCTCTTGCCATTTTACCGATTTCATCATCACGGTGCACTACAATGGTTCCGGAGTAATCGCCATGCACACATTTTTCTGCGGCGTCAACAATACGACCAAGTGGACGGGCAAGAAAAAAAGCCGTCAACCCGCCGGTCAAAAGAGAAAACAGCAATGCCCAGAGAAGACCTGCTTCGAGTCCCTTTCTTGCTTCGGATTCAATCACGCCAATATCGTAAAGAGGTTTGGCAAAGCGCAGCACGGCATATGGTTCCGTGCCGCCTACAGAGACTGCCATGTAGAGCATCTGCTCTCTGACAGTTTCGCTGTAACGTATATCCTCGCCATAACCTCTCGATAGCGCCTCTTTAACTTCCGGACGATTAAAATGATTGTGCACTTTTGAAACTGCTGATGGGGAGAGGTAGGAATCACCTGCCACCCGGCCATCCTTTCCTATAAGGGTGACCCGAATATCGAGCACTCTTCCGATACTGTCAGTCCATTGGTCGGATTCTTCAGAAACAAGCCAGAGCGGTGAACGGGTGTCGATCACCTGACGGCTCAAACGAAGCTCTCTGTAAAGTTCCTTGCGGATATTTTTAAGCAGAAGTTCATTAATCAGCTTGCCCTGAATGAAATAACTCAGGGCTATGGAGAGAAATACAACCAGGCCGAAAACAATGCCCAGCCGCACAGATACCTTAGCAGTCATTGCCACTTTCCGCTGGTTCCTCGAACTTGTACCCCAGTCCCCGGACGGTTTTGATCATACTTCCGGTTACGCCGAGTTTTTCCCGGAGTCTGGTGATGTGCGTATCTATTGTTCTGGTATTGATGAAACGGTCGACTTCCCAAACATCGCTGAGAAGCATGTCGCGTGACTGTGCCTGACCCTTGCGCTTCAGAAGAGCCACAAGAAGCTTGAACTCCATCAGCGTCAGAACGATTTCCTTGCCGTCAAGCGTCACCTCATGGCGGACGATATCGACGTCAAGGCCGGCAGCGCTCAGCACCTCCTGATGCCCGGCACTCTGACGCCTGTCGCGCTTGAGTATGGCCCGAATTCTGAGCGTCAGTTCGCGGGGACTGAAAGGTTTGACAACATAGTCGTCAATACCAAGCTCAAAGCCGAGCACCTTGTCGATCTCCTCCCCTTTTGCCGTCAGCATGATAATGGGAATCTCCCTGAGCAACTGGTTCTGACGTACTCTTCGGCATACTTCGAAACCGTCTATCCCCGGCAGCATGAGATCCAGCAGCACAAGGTCAAATCGTCGTTTTGCAAGCTGTTCAAGAGCATCCTCCCCTGTAGGTGAGAGATGGTGACGGTATCCGGCACGCTCAAGATTGTATCCAAGCAGTTTTGCAAGATTCTGGTCGTCCTCAACAACAAGAAGCAGGGGGTCTGACATAACTATTGAGAGTAAGTATGATTAAACAGTCTGAAAAGGTTTTATCGGGGAGATAATCACGATAAAACATCAGGCTCAGGTAACGGTTACTGTCACTCGACTTTTTATTTCATCTGCATAAGAGGAATCATGGGCTTTCCAGCATGCAACGTTATGGCCAGGCTCACAGAGTTCAAGCATCGGCTGTTTTTCCCGGCACAGCCCATCGGCAAAAGGGCAACGTCCTGCAAAACGGCAGCCATCCGGCAGATTAATCGCACTTGGAACATTTCCCTCGATAACATGCAGCCGTTCATTGCGAGATCCAAGTCTCGGAATGGAGTTCAACAGGCCTCGGGTGTAAGGGTGCATGGGGTTACTGAAAATCTGATCAACACGCCCTTGCTCAACCACCCTTGACGCATACATCACAATAACTTCCTGACAAAGTTCGGCAACAACTCCGAAATCATGGGTTATCAGCATGACACTCATACCGGTATCAGCCTGAAGATTGCCGATAAGATCAAGAATCTGGGCCTGAACCGTAACATCAAGTGCCGTCGTTGGCTCATCTGCTATAAGGAGTTCGGGATTACAGGAGAGCGCCATGGCAATCATCACTCTCTGGCGCATACCTCCTGAAAGTTCATGCGGATATGAGGAGAACCGTTCCTGCGGATTGGGTATTCCCACCAGGTGCAGCAGCTCAACTGATCGTGCTTTGGCTTCTCTTTGCGTTATGGAGCGATGGACAAGAATCTGCTCCATAATCTGGGCCCCACAGGTAAATACCGGATTAAGAGAACTCATCGGTTCCTGAAAAATCATGGAGATCTCATTACCTCTCAACCTGCGCATCTCCTCTTCAGGGATGCCGAGAAGGTTTTTTCCTTTCCAGAGTATCTCTCCCCCGGCAAAATATCCGGGAGGCATGGGAACAAGCCGCATAACCGAGAGTGCGGTAACGGATTTTCCGCACCCTGATTCACCAACAACCCCGAGGGTCTGATTTCTGGCAAGCGAAAAACTTACGCCATCAACAGCTTTTGCAACTCCTGCCGATGTGGAGTACCATGTTTTGAGCTCTTTCAGTTCAAGAATTTTTTCCATATATAACGTTTGCCCTTCCAAAGCTTGTCATCATGGATGAAACAGCCTTTTGCCGTATCACCGGAATCAAGCATGAAAATATGTTTTGTCAGCTTCATATGAAAACGTTATCCGCATCTATCCCTCCGGCAACCGAAGTCCTGAAAAGAAATCCAGCCATGCTTGCCGGGGAACTGCAACAGTCCGGGGCATATATTCATCTTAAAAAAAGAATCGAAGAGTCGATCGACCCAAAAGGTAATCCTGCCCCTGTTGAGGTTACCGGCCTGAATGGTTCGCTTTCATCGATTCTTGCCTGGTCGCTTTTCAGTGAGCTGAACTGCCCGATTCTCCTGGTTTCAGGTCAAACCAGCTTTGAAAAGTATGAAAATGATCTTGGCGGGCTGCTGCCGAATGCGCCATTTCACACCATATCGGATGAACTGCCACTCGCTCTCGGTGCCCTTGTACAGAAAAAAATTCCGTTGATACTCTCCTCTTTCGACGATCTTTTACAGCCACTCTCCGCGCCTTCTGAAGCAGTGGAAAAGCTCTTCACTCTTACTGTTGATAAGGATGCCGGTTATGAAAAGCTGCAATCGTTTCTTGCTGATAACGGTTTTGAGCAGCGTGAGTTTGTTGAGGATGAGGGAGAATTTTCAGTACGAGGATCGATCGTTGATGTCTATTCATTCGGAGCCAAGGCGCCGTTGAGAATCGAGTTTTTCGGAAACGCCGTTTCTTCCCTGCGTACCTTTGACATCAACAGCCAGCTTTCACAAAAAACAGTCACCACTGCTGAGCTGACAGGAAGTTTTATCCCGGGGGAGAACTCTCCTTCTCCGGCAGGCACTGTACTTGCAGATTATCTTCCGTTATCAACGGTTGTTATTATCGATGACAACATAGAATTATCAGCTTTCGAAAATACTGATTCACTTGAAGCATCACTCTCCGGGTTCAGGCAGATAAGAATAAAACCGGCATCCGGCACCGCCATAGATTTTCACTCCACTCCCCAGGAAAAATATAATGCCAACTTCCGTCTTTTGGCATCGCGTCTGCAGAAGGAGTCTGGTTCAGGCCATCGAACC
>JAAXUM010000161.1 GCA_013336025.1 Chlorobiaceae bacterium | reverse complement strand
CTGAACCAAGCTCTTTGGCGCGTTTTTCAGCTTTATCATAAAAAAGCCTCGACTCGTTCCCGCGTCCTTTCACGAGCATCGCCTTGACACAACAGCCCTCTTTGGTATTGGCAGCAAACACCTTGAAGGAGGATTGGAGGAAAAGATGGGTGACATCACAGATTTCAAGAGGAATTCGCAGATCAGGCTTGTCAGTTCCATAGCGGTTCATCACATCCCTGAAACTGATGCGCGGAAAAGGAAACTCCCGTATACGCTTTTTCGACATGCTCCCGGTAAGATGACTGAACATCCCTTCAAGAATCTCAAAAAGGTCATCCTGCTCTATAAACGCCATCTCCATATCAAGTTGATAAAACTCGCCGGGACTCCGGTCGGCACGGGCATCTTCGTCCCTGAAACAGGGGGCTATCTGAAAGTAACGCGGGAATCCCGATACCATCAGAAGCTGCTTGAACTGCTGCGGAGCCTGGGGAAGCGCATAGAATTTCCCGGGATGAAGCCGGCTTGGTACAAGAAAGTCTCTGGCACCTTCAGGAGAACTCGATGTAAGAATAGGCGTCTGTATCTCGATAAAGGACTTTTCTTCAAGATACCGGCGTATGGCTGCGGTCAGCCTGCTGCGGAAAATTATGTTTTCATGAATTTTATCCCGACGTAAATCAATAAAACGATACTTCAGCCGAAGCTCCTCGGAGGTTTGCACCTCGTCGGCAACAGGGAATGGCAGCGGATGCGCACTGCTTTCCACACTGATGCCTGCTGCAACCACCTCGATTTCGCCGGAAGGAATACGGAGGTTGACTGCGCCGGGACTTCGGCGTACAACCGTCCCTTCTATACAGATAACCGATTCAAGATGGAGCTGTTCGGCTTTGGCGAACAACTGCTGCTCTTCTGGCTGTATGACAATCTGGCATATACCGGTATGATCTCTCAGATCAATAAAAATCAACCCGCCGTGATCTCTTTTTCGGTGAACCCAGCCGCCGAGTTTTACCGACTGATGCTCAACATCCGGGTTCAACAACCCGCAATAATCGGTACGAAACCGGTTTTTCAGAGTCTCCGTGCTGCCTGCGGCTCTACTCATAACGCTCCAACTTCCTTTGAAATATTGAAATGACTTGTCCTTGAAAATCCTGAATATGATGAATTTTTGATGATTTATAAAACCATCCCGACTCTTCAATAAAGCAACTCGCCTCCAAATTCCCGAATAAGAAAGCGCACAACCTCACTGGATTGTGAAAGTTCCTGAAAAAGAGTGAATATCGTTTTCTCTTTGGTGCATGCATCTTTTTCAGCATCATACACAATCCGCAGTACCAGCGGCAATTCATAGAAAGCCGCAAGCGCTTTTTCAAGATGCTTCGCATCCTGACGGAGCTCCTCCCAGGATAATTTTCTGCAACAGGAGAGCACAATCTCTCCGCGCGGGCTCAGAGAGACAAGTTCGCACGACTGGAGATGCATGGCCAGAAGCTGCTGATCGGTTTTCATGATGCTGTCGAGAAACTGATGCCATTCAACTTTCAGCGTTTCAATATCGGGAAATGACTCTCTTGCCGATATTGATTCACCCCCTGGCGGAGTTGACGGAAGAGCTTTTGCCGGCATAGCATGCGTGTTGCCTGCGGTAAATCCTGAAAATTTTTTCTGCCAGCCGGCAAGATCTATTTCCTCTGTCTGTGCGGCTGGCCGGTCAGCGATCTTATGCTTCTGAGTCGACGGTGAGACCGCTGGCTGCTCTATTCGTTCAGGAGAGACTTTTTTTTTTGAGCTGTTGCTCCCGGAGCAACAACGGATAAGGGGGCCTGTCCGGTAAAATCCAGAAGCCTGAGCAGGGCAAGTTCAAAACGAAACTGGTATTCAAACTGAAATTTCAGCTCCTTCTGTGTCTGCAGAAGAAACTCGGTCATCTGCATGATGCTCGAAGGGGAAAAACGGGCGGCATCGCGCAGGTAACGCTCCCGAATAGCATCGGGCCTTTCGACAAGACGGGTGGAATGCAGGTTATGCACCATAAGAATGTTTCTCAGATGCTCGATCAGCTTCTCAAGAAAATCCTGCTCATCATAACCATTCTGCAAAACGAACTGCGCAACATCGATCATTTTCACCGGATCCTGATCAGTAACAGCATCGGTAACCGCAAAAAAATGCTCATCATCGATATAGTTCAATAATTCAGCAACTTTCGCATAGCTGATCCTGTCGCCAAGTTCTGTATCAACGGAAAAGGCGATCACCTGATCAAGAATGCTTTGTGCATCGCGCATCGACCCCTGTGCTTTTCTTCCGATAAGCTGCAGCGCATCGGCATCAACAGCAATCTGCTCGGCAGCACAGATTTGCAGAAGTTGCCCCTCGATAGCTTTCAGCGGTATTCGCTTGAAATTGAAACGCTGGCACCGTGAAGCAATGGTAGCAGGGATTTTATGCAGTTCAGTTGTGGCAAAAATAAATATCGCATGAGGCGGCGGCTCTTCGAGTGTTTTCAGAAAAGCATTGAATGCTGCAATGGAAAGCATATGCACTTCATCTATGATATACACTCTGTAAAGTCCTTTCTGCGGGCCATAACGAACATTCTCCCTGAGAAGACGTATATCATCAACGCTGTTGTTTGATGCGGCATCAAATTCGGCAATATTCAGGCTGGTGCCGGCTTCAAAATCCCTGCAACTTTCACACTCTCCACAGGGTTCGGTAACCTGCTGCAGATAGTCTTTATCTTCCGTCATTTTCATGCAGTTCACGGCCTTGGCAAAAACGCGGGCAGCGGTTGTTTTACCAACTCCGCGCAAACCCGAAAAAATATACCCATGGCCAAGCCGTCCCATGCGAAGCGAGTTCTGAATGGTCCGGGTTATATGCTCCTGTGCCGTAATGTCGGCAAATTTTGTTGGACGGTACTTTCTTGCAATGACCTGATAACTCATGACATCAATAGATTTTTATCCAGCAGAAGGGTGGCAAGCGGAATATTCATTGCGTTTTTTATCCCTGCTGTAACATTATGGCCGATACTCTCCGGCAGTATCGCTCCGACATTTTTCCGCATCTCACTATCAACAGCACCAAATCCAACCGGAATTTTCGTATAAAGCTCAAACAGTGTCATGGCGTAAAGATCGCTGCTGACCGTAAGCCCTGTATTTGCAGCACCATGAACAACTCCTGTTTGCAGCAGAAGATCAACAATGCTTCTTGCTCTCGATGGATGGAGTGCCCTCTTTTTTTTCATGATGCTCTTCATGTTTAACGGATTTCCCGTTTTCTGACCTTCCCATATCCAGCCGAGAACCACCAGAATTTCTTCGATTCCACGCATTGGATCGTATGATTCAGCAATGGATTTCTTCGGTTTCAACGATCCAAGACAAAAAACAAATTCAGCTCCGGTAAGCACCACTACCCATTCAAGATAGATCCAGAAAAAAAGCATGGGAATAACCGAGAGCGCCCCGTAGATATATTCAAATGTAGCAAAGTGGCTGACATAAAAAACAAACCATTTCTTGGAAAGCTCAAAAAGGACGGCTGCAAGCAGAGCACCATACACGGCATGATATAACCTGACCCTCCTGTTCGGCACCAGCATATAGAGCAGAAAAAATGCAATGATCGAATTGAGAAACGGAAGAAAAGAGAGCAGACGGGTTTTCAATTCAAGCAGCGGCCCTTCGGTAAAAACCGTATACCATACAAAGGAACTGGCAACAAGGCTGCTGCCGATAAGTACAGGGCCAAGAGTGAGTACCGTCCAGTAGAGCGTGAACCCCTGAACAATTTTTCGGGGAGCATGAACCTCCCATATTTCATTGAGTGTGTGGTCAATGGTTGAAATAAGGGAAAGGGCGATAATAAAAAGAAAAACAACGCCAAGAAGCGGAACACTCGATGTTTTATCAATAAACGCATTGAGATACTCTCTCAACAAGGTTCCGGTACCGGGCACAAAGTTCTGCAGGACGAAATCTTCAAGATACCGGTTAAGCGATTCAAATACCGGGAAAACCCTGAGGATGGAAAGTGTAACAGAAAGAAGCGGTACAAGAGAAAGCAGAGACTGAAAAGCAAGCGAACCCGCACTGAGAAATATCTTGTCATGAATGAAATTTTTCCAGAAAAAAGGAAAAAAAACACGAAGATAGTGCTCACCATGCCGATCACTCAGCCATTCGGCACTTTCATTTTTTTTATGCAACCAATCCATATGAACGATGATGGGTTTCCTGAAAGGACTCCGTTACTCTTTGCTGTACAACGTTTCACAATCAACTGCCGTCAAACATCAAAAAGAAGGCGCGCTACTTGCTGATCTGACCCTCGTCATAAGAAAAAGCCCAAGCGAAAAAAAGACAAGAAGCGAAGCAAGGGCAGCCTTCTGGCTTCCAAACCCTGACGACACCAAACCAAAAACAAGCGGTCCAACTACCGCCGATGCTTTACCAAACGTTCCATCATAAAAGCCGAAAAACTCCGTCACATGTTCCCGTGGTGTCAACCTTGCCATCATAGATCGCGATGCCGCCTGTGAAGAGCCCATTGCTATACCTGCCAGCATGCCGATAATAAAAAACTGCTCCTTCTGTTCTGAAATTATTGCAGAGAGAATAACGACAAACCAGATAAGCAGCGTTATAACAATGGTTCTTTTTGCCCCGATCCTATCAGTAATAAAACCAAAAAACACAGAACCAAGAAGAGCTGACGTCTGCACAAGCATGAAAAACATAATCAGCTCGCCGGTGGAGAATCCAAGCGTATTCTGCGCATAGATCGACGAAAAAGCTATAACGGTTAAAATGGCATCATTATAAAAAAAGTAAGCAAGCAGAAATTTTGCGACATCCGGATAGCTCATGATATGACGAACCGTATGGCGCACCTCGCTGACGGATCGCCTGATGGACGCAAGGGAGATTGCAGCTCCTTCCTGCTTTTTTTCATCCCGCAACGAAAGAAAAAGCGGC
>JAAXUM010000160.1 GCA_013336025.1 Chlorobiaceae bacterium | reverse complement strand
ATGGTTCCACGAAGAATTTTACCTGAACGGGTTTTCGGCAGACGGTCCACGATGACGGTATTCTTGAACGATGCGACCGGCCCTATATTTTCACGTACATATTCGATTACGTGTTTGATGATCTGGTTGTGAGGGGTATCGACATTTGCCTTCAGTACCAGGAATCCGAGTGGTACCTGACCCTTCAGGTCATCATGAGCGCCGATAACCGCGCTTTCCGCAACGTCCGGGTGATCACACAGAACTGCTTCAATTGCTCCGGTCGACAGACGGTGGCCGGCAACATTGATGATGTCATCAGTGCGCGACATGATATGAATGTAACCATCATCGTCAATATAGCCGGCGTCGCTGGTCTGGTAGTAACCGGGGAACTGCTTCATATAGCTTTCCACGAAACGGTTGTCGGCTTTCCAGAGCGTCAGCATGGTGCCGGGAGGAAGAGGCAGCTTTACAACGATGTCGCCCATCTGTCCCGCAGGAAGCTGCTCCATATTCTGATTGATGATCTGGACGTCATAGCCGGGAACAGCCCTTGATGCTGAACCGTATTTGATCGGGCCCGGTTCGATGCCCTGACAGTTTGCCGCAATAGCCCAACCGGTTTCAGTTTGCCACCAGTGATCAATGACCGGCACATTCAGTTTGTGTTCGGCCCATTTAACCGTGTCGGGATCAGCCCGTTCTCCGGCAAGAAAAAGTGTTCGGAAATTTGAAAGATCGTAGTTCTTGATATAGTTGCCGTTGGGATCTTCCTTTTTGATTGCCCTGAATGCGGTTGGTGCCGTAAAGAGTACGGCGACGTTGTACTCGCTGACAATTCGCCAGAAGGTGCCCGGATCAGGCGTGCCTACCGGTTTTCCTTCAAAAATCAAGGTGGTGCATCCATGAAGCAGCGGGGCATACACGATATAGGAGTGGCCGACAACCCAGCCGACATCACTTGCTGCCCAGTAGACTTCTCCGGGTTTGACGTTATAAACACTTTCCATCGACCATTTCAGCGCAACCATATGGCCGCCGTTATCGCGAACGATGCCTTTTGGCTGGCCGGTGGTTCCGGAAGTATACAGGATATAAAGGGGGTCAGTAGCCTCAACCGGAACACATTGAGCGGGTTCTGCACCCAGAAGGGACTGATTCCAGGTCAGGTCACGTTCTTCATTCAGTTCAGCTTTCAATTGGTCGCGTTGCTTGATGATGCAGATTTCAGGCTTGAAGTGGGCCAGTTCAATAGCAAAGTCAAGAAGGCGCTTGTAATCGATTATCTTGTTGTGCTCGATGCCGCAGGATGCCGAGATGATGATTTTCGGTTTGCAGTCGTCAATCCTGACGGCAAGCTCATGCGAAGCGAAACCTCCGAATACGACTGAATGGATGGCTCCGATTCTTGCGCAGGCAAGCATGGCCACAACAGCTTCGGGGATCATGGGCATATAGATGATAACCCTGTCGCCCTTGCGCACGCCCCTTGACTGCAGGGCTCCGGCAAAGAGTGCCACAATGTCCCTGAACTCACGGTAGCTGTACCGCTTTTTTGTGCCGGTTACCGGGCTGTCGAAAATTACTGCTGTTTCGTTTCCGCGTCCTTCATCAACATGCCTGTCAAGTGCATTGTAGCAGGTATTGGTCATTCCGCCTGAAAACCATCGGTAAAAAGGGGGGTTACTTGTATCAAGAACCTTGTTCCATTTTTTATACCAGTGAAGCTGCTCGGCGGCTTCTCCCCAGAATGTTTCCGGGTCTTGAATCGACTGTTGATGAACGGCTTTGTAGGACTGCGACATACGAGTTATCCCCTAAAAGAATGGGTTAATAAAAAATAAGGGAAGATTGATCAGCAAAAAAGAAGAACGGAATTGAAAACGAGAAGGGGCTTGAATAAAAAACTGTTGCGAGGTTTCTCGATTGCTGCTTGTCTGGCGGTTCCTGGGAATCCGGAGATATATCGAAAATGTCAGGTTAAGATGCGTGTGTCTCTCCTTTGTTCTTTTCACCATACATTCAAAGCGTTTCAGACGGTTTGTCGATATGCCCGTAAAATTACGCGTAGAAAGATTTATGGGCATTTTTTCCGCTTTTTTACGGTAACGGATAAGATGAGCACCTTATTGCAAAAAGCAATGTTAAGAAAAAATACATTCAAGAACAATCAAAACAATTGTTTAAACAACCTGATGCTCATCAGTCAGTTCTCCATATCGGATGATGATGCAGAAAGCGGCTTGAGCTGCCCGAACAGATGGAAAAAATCTTCGATCGACAGTTCTTCTGCCCGTTGTTTCAGGACTGAACTTTCCACCAGGTTGAGCTCATAGCTTTTTTTCAGATTATTTTGCAAGGTTTTTCTTCTCTGATGGAACGCGCAGCGAACAAAACGACTGAATCCCTCTTGGTCAGATACTGGATCGCTGACTTTTGGCGTCATGCTGATGACTCCGCTGTCAACACCAGGCTGGGGTCGAAAAACCTTTCTTCCAACACGAAACAGGTATTTTATATCACAGAACGCCTGCATCTGTACGGCAAGTATGCCATAATCTTTTGATCGTGGCTTTGCTGTTATTCTCAAGGCAACTTCATGCTGCATCATCAGGGTTGCTGATAATAAATCATGACGGTTTTCAAGCAGTTTAAACAGTATCGGACTGGTAATGGCATAAGGTATATTCCCAAGAATCCTGAGGGGCTTTGCAGAAGCGATTTTTTTCAGGTCGACGGTGAGAAAATCTCCTTCAATAACCGTTAGATCAGGGTATTCATTGCGGATGAATGCGGCAAGCTTCGGGTCTTTTTCCACAACAGTGAATCGGGGAGCAATGGTAGTGATTTCCTGTGTCAATGCTCCGAATCCAGGTCCTATCTCCAGAATATTGTCGTCACTTTTTACACCGGATTCTGTTACTATTTTGCGCGTGATATTTCTGTCAGTGAGAAAGTTTTGACCCAGTTTTTTTTTTACCGCTATTTCTGTATGCTTATATTCAACTTTTATCATGATGACGGTATTTTTTTTAGCACTTTACCCGGACGGAAATACTTTTTACAATTCAAGTTATTCAGGAAGTAATGGGAGAAAATAACATCGAAGCGGCGGCTGCGCAATATGTTTCGCGGGGAAACAAGGCAACCCGTACCGGATTTGGAGAGGCTCTGCTTGAAATAGCAAGGGAGGACAGTTCAGTTGTCGGGTTATGCGCCGATCTTACAGGTTCTCTTAATATGAATCTTTTTCGGGATGCTTTTCCGGAGAGATTTATTCAGGCCGGGATTGCCGAAGCGAACATGATTTCCATGGCCGCCGGTCTTGCAACAACAGGTAAAGTTCCATTTGCCGCCAGTTTTGCAGTGTTTGCCACCGGCAGGGTTTACGACCAGATTCGTCAGTCACTCTGCTATTCCAACCTCAATGTCAAAATTTGCGCCTCTCACGCAGGCCTTACTCTTGGTGAAGATGGCGCAACACATCAGATTCTTGAAGATATCGGACTGATGCGAGGCCTTCCTCGAATGACCGTTGTAGTTCCCTGTGATTACAGCGAAACCAAACGTGCAGTCAAAGCCATTGCAAAACGGTACGGCCCTGTTTATCTCCGGTTCGGCAGGCCAAATATTCCGGATTTTACGCTTGATGAAGACGGCTTTGAAATAGGAAAATCAATTGAACTGCATCCGGGAAAGGATGTTACGGTTATTGCCTGCGGCATTATGGTGTGGAAGGCACTTGAGGCCGCACGAATTCTTGAAAAAGAGGGTGTCGGAGTCAGGGTCATCAATATGCATACCATTAAACCCATCGATACGCTTGCGATTGTTCGGGCAGCCAACGATACCGGTGCAATCGTTACGGCTGAAGAACACCAGATCTATAACGGTCTGGGCGATGCTGTGGCTAATGTCTGTGCCCGTAATATTCCGGTGCCGATCGAGATGGTAGGAGTTGAAGACCAGTTCGGAGAATCCGGTAAACCCGATGATCTTCTCATGAAATATAAACTGACAACCGAGGATATTCTCGATAAAATCTATATCGCATTACGCAGAAAGTAAACTTTGCTCCGAAAAGAACGGAAAAGAGGACATTTTCTTCAATAAATAAAGGAGAGCAAAAGCGATGGGAATGCCGAATTTAGGCGATATGATGAAACAGATCCAGCAGGCAGGCGAGAAGATGCAGGATGTTCAGAAACAGCTTGAAAAAATTATTGCTTATGGTGAAGCCGGAGGCGGTATGGTGAAAGTAAGTGTAAGCGGCAAACAAAAGCTGCTTACGCTTCAGATCGATCCGGATATCATGGATGATGCCGAAATGGTGCAGGATCTTGTCGTGGCAGCAGTGAACAGTGCGCTCGATGAAGCCGGAAGACTTGCACAGGAGGAGATCGGAAAGGTAACCGGAGGCATGATGAACCCGGCAGATATTCTGAAAAATCTGAATCTCGGAAAATAAAGGGCAATGCGCTATACTTCGGGTGCAATTGAAACCCTGATTGACGAATTTGCCAGGTTGCCGGGCATTGGACGCAAGACCGCCCAGCGCCTCTGCATGCATATGCTCAATGAGCCGAGACCCGTAGCCGAAAAGCTTGCAAAAGCTCTTCTTGATGTCAAAGACAGGGTTATTCGATGCAGCGAGTGTCAGAACGTGACTGACAGGGAGAGTGACCCCTGCGTTCTCTGTCGAAGCACCGGCAGAGACAGAACGGTTATCTGCGTTGTTGAATCACCGGTAGATCTTCTTGCTTTTGAAAAGACAGGCCATTACAAGGGTCTGTATCATGTCCTGCATGGAGTGATTTCTCCTCTTGACGGAATCGGGCCGGATGATATCAAGGTTCGTGAATTGCTTGAAAGGGTAGCCCGTTTTGAAGAGAACCTTCAGGTCAGGGAGGTTGTGCTTGCACTCAATCCGACCGTTGAAGGAGAAACGACATCCCTGTATATCAGCCGACTGCTCAAGCCGCTTGGAATCGCTGTTTCGAAAATAGCGAG
>JAAXUM010000403.1 GCA_013336025.1 Chlorobiaceae bacterium | reverse complement strand
TTTACTGTTACTTTAATTTGGTCGACATGCGATCTGTGTACACCTGCTGGATAATTTAATAAATCAGGGAGTGGCTAAAAAGTAGTATGTTGAGTGGTGTCTGTAACACAGGCGGTGGGTTTTAGGAAATAAATGGCAAGCTCCTTGCAAGATGGAAGTCGTCAGAACGACCATCGCAGGAGCTCGCCATGCCAATTGTCATCCTTCGACTTCCAGAAGTCAAGCGCAAAACCGAGAAACGACCTCATCACTGCCCACATTGCCGAAGCGAAATCCTGCAAAGATGGGGACGGGTAAACAAACCAGTCATCGACCGACAAGTTCGCAATGTGCAAGTATTTCGTTTTCGCTGCTGGAGATGCCGTCGAACTTTTCGGCACTACCCTGAAGGTGTAGATCGCCCGGATCAGACGCAGCGGCTGCGCAAGTTGGCAGCCATTTGTTGGGTATTGGGCTTGAGTTTGAGAAGTGTTTCGTTGATCTTGGATGTATTCGGAGCGAGCTTGAGCCATATGACCGTCTGGCGTGACTTGCAGGAACAAGCCGACCTGCTCAATCAAAAACGCAGATGGCAGAAAGTCAGGGTCTTGGGACTGGATGGAGCCTATCCCTTGGGATGGGGTAAAAAGCAACCAGTGCTGATAGCCGTGGATCTTGGCAATGGACAACCGGTTGCGATCGGCCAGGTCGACGAAAGCAATCCGCAGGCTGTGCGCCGCTTCTTGGAGCCTCTGGTACAACGTTTGGGTGTCAGCGCCATCGTCACCGACGATTTGGCCAGCTTTCGCAAGGTGGTTGAGAAGCTCGGACTCGAACACCAGATTTGTCAATTCCACCTCCGGCGCTGGGTAGGTCTGACTTTGCATGAATTGCGTGAAACCGTGCCTGAAAAATACCTGGGAGTCCTCGATGAGGTCAAAACCCTGCTAGATGAACTGCCACCTGAAGGCAGTCGACGTCTGTTTGAGCTTTGGAAACAGATTCCGGGACATAGAATTGGACAGAGTGGACCTCGCTCTCCCTTGGAGCAATTGCGCTACTTGCTGATCCGTTTGAGTGAAAACTGGAAAAGCTACCGGGTGTTTGACTGGGATAAGGACGTTCCTTGGACAAACAATCTCACTGAGCAAGCCATTGGTCGAATGAAGGTGCGCAGTCGTACAGTTCGTGGCTACAAATCCTGGCAGGGAATGTGGGCTGCTCTCCTGCTGACAGGCTCAGGCCTGACATTCTAAGAATTGAAGAGTGACGGAAGATTTAGTTGCTGTTCAATTTTCCAAACTCGCCAACCGTTGATGTTACAAACACGCATAGAATCGTTGCTTGACATTGTTATAATTTTTCTCTACAATGTTAATGCAGAAAATATGCGGGAGGACCTAGGGATGGCTTTGATAACGGGTCAAATATTAAATGGCCGTTATCGCGTCGTGAAGCGGATTGCCGAGGGCGGATATGGCGCGGTGTATCGGGCATGGGATTTAAGTCTGAATATGCCCTGTGCATTGAAAGAAAACCTGGATACTCATGAAGCCGTCCAGGAACAATTTTTTAAGGAAGCCAGCCTTCTCGCAGGATTGCGTCATCCACACCTCCCACGCGTAACAGATTATTTTGCACAGCAAGGTTTTGGCCAGTTCCTTGTGATGGATTTCGTGGATGGACAAGACCTGGATCAATTGCTAGACGAACAGAAAGGACCATTGCCATTCGAATATATATAATCATGGATCTTGCAGAACTGACAGACACCGTTTTCATCAAAGATAATGCCTGGTATGCTGGTATCACAAATACATCTTGTACATATTTTTTTCATCAGGATATCTCTGGTATTATTTTATTTTTTTGACAAACTTTTTCATTTTTTCCATAGCTTCGATGATGTTGTCCATGGAAGCCGCATATGCGCAGCGCACGAAACCTTCG
>JAAXUM010000159.1 GCA_013336025.1 Chlorobiaceae bacterium | reverse complement strand
GAAGTGTTTTTATTTTGCGGATTTTTTGGTGAAACATATAACAATTGTTATATGTTTTCTCTTTGTTTTATATGATAACGATCGTTATAGTTTCTGTTCTTAAATACCGCTTTTATATTGTTCCTGTTTTTTTCGATAGTACTTGCCCGTTATAACGAAAATCATGTGCAAGAGTGAGGTTATTCTGTTTTTCATGCAGTTGAGTATGGAGATTTTATGTGTGATGAAGTGTTATTTTCTGCTTTTCGGGGTGTATTGCGGAACATCGAGCGGGAAAGGGGTTGAAAAGTTTTTTTGTCCACAGGCCCGTGGATTGGGGGTGGATTTTTTCATAATAGCCTCAATTGATTACATTTTGAGTGGCATCCCGGTCATTTAAACAAAATCCTCTCATGAAGTCGTTCTACTATTTTATTGGTGCAGGGCTTTCAATACTGCTCTCTATCTATATTTTTATTTTCGGTAAAGGGTCAAGTCACGAGCTGATTGCTATTTTTGTCGGACTCTGGGCTCCCACGATTATCTGTCTCGGGATTTTCAACACGCTTCTTGGTATTCATGACGAGATGTGCTGTGCCCATAAACGCATTGAGGAAAAGCAGGGTTGCAGTCATGAACGGTAGCGCAATGGCTTTTATGCAGTATTGTTTATGAAACAGAGTTCTGCGTTTTTCCTCGTCGGCATCGGAGGTTTTCTCGGTTCGACGGCCCGTTACGGGGTTTCGCTTCTTCTCTCATCTGTGGCAGGAGGGTTGCCTCTGGCTACGTTTTCCGTGAATATTGCCGGCTGTTTTTTTATCGGACTTTTCAGTGAACTGGCGGTTTCGACAACTCTGGTGTCGCCTGAATCAAGACTTTTTCTGGTAACCGGGTTTTGTGGCGGGTTTACTACCTTTTCCTCGTATATTTTCGAGAACGCCTCACTGCTTAAAGACGGGCAGTTGCTTTATGCTTCAGTCTATCTTGCCGGAAGTGTTATTGGCGGGTTTGTTGCTTTGTATTCTGGAACACTTATTGCTAAAATCTGGACATGATGGAATTAAGAAATCTCGAGCAGCTCCGTATTTTTGTCGGAGAACAGGTCAAGTTTGCACACCGCCCCTTGTATGAGGCTATCGTTCATGAAGCTCTTGCCGAGGGTTTGGCCGGAGCTACGGTGCAGAAGGGGGTGCTTTCCTACGGTCATCACCAGATTGTGCATACGGCGAAGGTTATTGAGTATTCGGTGAATCTTCCTATGGTGATTGAGCTTGTTGATACGGAGTCGAAAATCGAGGCGTTTTTTCCTGTATTGGAACGAATGGTCAGGGAGTCCGGCGATCAGGTTATGGTTACCAGAGAACGGGTTCGCTCAGGTATTATTGAGTAGTTTTTCGTGTGTATGCGGAACGGGAATGAAAAAAGGGAAGCTGTGAGGCTTCCCTTTTTCTGTATTGCCCTGAAAAAGTTCAACTGCAGGCAATCTGCAGTGCGTTGAAGTTTGCCTTGATGGTTTTTTCGAGATCTTCATCGGTATGCATGCTGCTGGTGAACATGGCTTCGAATTGCGACGGTGCGAGATAGATCCCTTGTTCAAGCATGGAGTGGAAATATTTTCCGTATTTCCTGACATCGGCAGTGATGGCGCTGGCGTAGCTTTCAACCGGTGTTTCGGTGAAGAAGAGGCAGGCCATGGAGCCGACGCGGTTCTGTACGAAGTTGAGACCGAGTTTCTGCATGTTGTCACGGAAGCCGGCTTCAAGTATCGCTGCTTTTCTTTCAAGTTCAGGATATGGATTTTCGTCCATGAGGATTTTCAGGGTCTCAAGACCGGCGGTAAGCGCCAGCGGGTTGCCGGAAAGGGTGCCTGCCTGATAGACATCTCCAAGCGGGGCTACGCGTTCCATGATTTTGCGTTTGCCGCCGAATGCTCCGACAGGAAGGCCTCCGCCGATGATTTTACCCATGGTGGTCAGGTCGGGCGTTACTCCGTACAGGCTTTGTGCTCCTCCGAGAGCTACGCGGAAGCCGCACATCACTTCATCAAAAATCAGGACAATGCCGTTCTGGTCGCAAAGTTCGCGAAGATCGGCAAGGAATCCCGGTTTTGCCGGTATGACGCCGGTGTTGCCGGCAACAGGCTCAATGATGATGGCCGCAATATTATTCCTGTTTTCTTCTACGAGGAGTTTTACTGATTCGATGTCGTTGTATGTGGCATTGAGGGTGTCAAGGGCGGTTCCTTTGGTGACACCGGGGCTGTCGGGGGCTCCGAGTGTGAGGGCGCCTGAACCTGCCTTGATGAGGAAGCTGTCGCCGTGGCCATGATAGCAGCCTTCGAATTTGATGATTTTATCGCGTCCGGTGTATCCTCGCGCAAGGCGGACTGCCGACATGGTTGCTTCGGTGCCGCTGTTGACCATACGGACCATCTCAAGTGAGGGTACGATTTTACAGAGGAGTTCAGCGATCTCGATTTCCATCTCGATCGGGGTGCCGAAGCTTGTGCCGATATTTTTCAGGGTATACTCCAGTGCTGCTGTGATTCTCGGGTGCATGCTGCCGAGGATAAACGGGCCCCATGAGCCAACATAGTCAAGGTAGCTGTTGCCGTCAACATCGGTAATGTAGGCGCCTTTGCCTTTAGCCATGTAAATCGGTGTGCCGCCAACGGATTTAAATGCACGGACCGGAGAGTTTACTCCACCGGGAATAAACTGCTTTGCTTTTTCAAAGAGTTCTGCTGATTTGGTGTGTTGAAGCATTTCAGGCTATACGGTTTTGGATTGAAAAAGACGCATGAAGAGTGTAAGAAAATATCCCGTCAAGATAGAAATACTCCTGAAGATAGAAAACAGAAATCCTCAGGGAATTTCAGGGTACCTCTATTTATTTGTTCCGCGATCTGATTGCTTCGTTGTTCCGATATGCGGGGGTTCCGTCCGTCCTCGCTCTCAAACCGCTCACGATAATAAAGAGCTATGCCCTTTATTCGGAAAGGATTTGCGAAACAATGGCAACGTTCTTTTTGTGGGGGAGGTGTACCAGGTGCAGTGTGCAATATTCTTCAAGCAGTTTGCACAGGAGATCGGTTTCATGAGGATCGGCTTCGATGTTTTTAAGCAGAGTGAGCGGTGTGGATGAAAGGGCGCTGAGGAGAACGTAGGCAGCAGTCGGCAGGGGGCGGTTTTCGTTTTTCTCAAATGCCTTGCTTGCAGGGAGCGCTACTCCGCCCGGGTTGAGCAGAAAACTGAGTTCAGTGCTGTTTTCTCGGAGCATTGCAGGGGTGATTTCCTCATTGCTCAAGGCGCAGCGGTGAATGGATGGTTCGAATCCGAGCAGTGAAACAAGATTGAGCAGAAACCAGGCGTAGAGGAGCTGAAAGCGGTTGCTGGTGCCGTAGAGCTCTTCAAGAACGCTTGAGATGAGAGAGAACAAGGGGATGTTTTTTTCCTGTCCGTCAATGGACTGGCTGACCATGTCGATGATGCGGTACATGATACCGAAGCGTTCGATATCCGGTTGGGGAACCATGGGGCTGAAAAGCAGGTTTCCATCACTGACAAGCTGTATTTCCCGGGTTGTTTTTCTGTACAGGACAATATCGAGGATAGTGCCCGCGATGAATCGTCCGGCAAGTTTGCTTTTTGGATTTCTTCCGCCTTTGATGATGACGGACTGCAACCCGTACTCTCTGGTGAAGAGGGTGCAGATTTTGGATTGATCACGGTAGCGGATCTCCCTGAGCACAATTGCACGGGTTTTGACGATCACTTGGGGGTTGCTTTTTTATTTTTGGAAATATAGTTATATACGTCAGGCCTTCAGGTGGAGGCTCCAATCATTTTTTTACCGTCTTACGAAGAACAATAATAGTCAGAAAGAGATTAATCAAGGAGGAAAATAGAATGCCAACCTATCAGTATCGTTGCAGAAACTGCGGGAATGAACTTGAAGTGGTTCAGAAAATGACCGATACCCCTCTGACAACATGTACGAAATGTGAAAAAGAGACCTTTGAACGGGTGATCAGTGCTGAAGGGGGATTTGTGCTTAAAGGATCCGGGTTTTACGGAACGGATTATTGCGGCAAAAAGTCTTCTTCACCGACTCCCGCTCCGGCAGCGGGTTCCTGCTCAACAGGGTCCTGTCCTTTTGCGAAGTGAGGTTTTTTACGAAGTTACGAAATAGCAAGTTGTTGAAAAGCCGTTCCTGTCAGGGGCGGCTTTTCTTGTTTTTGAAGGGGTTTTCATGTTCTCTCCAGGCAAAACCGCTGAGGTTGATGCTTTGATCACCCCTGAATGAATCCGGGTACTGTTTTCCCTCTACGTTGCCGATGACGTTGACTCGAGTCAGATGACCGTCGCTGAATATCATCCTGATGATTTTGCCGCTTGAGTAGTTGATGCCCGATGGCTGACGGTTTTCGTCATAGAGATGGTAAAGGCTTTCTGCCTGATCGGTTACGGTAACCCCTGAAACTTTTGAGCGGTCATTCATGCTGATGACCATTATTTTTCCGGAAAGCTGATCGAAAAGCTGAGGCGAGCCGGACAGCGTGTCTTTAGACGCAAAAAATGCGTGCCGGTGTACCTGCACTTCATCAATGCGGCGTTTTCCTTTTTTTGCGGCTTCTTTGAGATGGACGAGTATAATATCGCCACTGATCTGCTGCTCTTCGCTCCACGCAATGGCATCGTCATAGAGCCAGAGCTGGTTGGTTTTGTTGTTGAGAATGGCTTTATTTGCTTTTGCCGCCTGGTTGCTGCTCACCATTCTTCCCCGAACGTTGCTGGTGAGTTCACCGATTTCAGTGTCGGGGTGGTAGACTCCGTTGTCGGCATGGATTTCAAGGTCGTTTCCGGTAATGACGATGTTTCCTGTAAGGGTAATGCGATTTTCTCCGGGGTATTCGGTGGCCCGGTCGCATTGCAGGGTCATGTTGTTGTGCACGAAGATCACGTTTCCGATAACCGAACGGTACTGCTGATCG
>JAAXUM010000402.1 GCA_013336025.1 Chlorobiaceae bacterium | reverse complement strand
GCTGAACAATTCCGATCTCAGGGGCGGCTCATCGCCGACGCGCTTGTGCGCTGGACTGTTCCCACGGAGGCGCGACCACAATTGGTGCAGGCTCCCGATAATGGTCGTGCTGAGGAACGCCAAGTTGAATATCTCCTTGTTGAGAGGTTAAGTGTAAACCGTTTTGTTCTGTTTCCGTCTCCGATGATTGCATGCCTAACATTTTATTTTATGCTTTTTTCATGAAATATCATAGAAATATCTTTATAAATCATTAAAAAATGACTACTCTTAAACCGGGGGTGATGCCTTTCTATCTGCACCCGCTCGTTCTTCATGCCTGCCCTCTGTCTGTGCTATATCGCTGTCGACCGGTTTTGACATACCATAGCCTTTTCCGGGCTATTTTGTTTCAAACGCAAAGGTCCGGATCAATGTAAAACACCTTTCCGGACCCCTGCCCTTGTGCTCCTATTGCACGATGATTTCAAAAAGAACTCTCATGTTTGCCTTTGCTGCTTTTGAGTAAAGCTCTTTAGGCGCTGCTTCGTACATTGCCGGGTTTGCCTCGCCGTAGCCTATTGTGGAAAGCCTGTCCGGTGTAATGACGCCTTCGTTAATGAGGTATTCCTGGACAGCCTTTGCCCTTCTTTCACTTAACGCTTGGTTATAAGCATCAGTACCGGAAGCAGAGGTATACCCTGCAATGCGGACTTTGGCTTTGGGGTTATCTTTCAGAAGCTGGATATTCCTTTTCAGGATCGTCTGCGCTTCCGGCGTAAGCGTCGACTTATCGAAATCAAAATGTACGTCCTCAAACGCAAGGACAATGATCTTCGGCTCAGCTGCGGCAGCCACAACCTGCTCCTCAACTATCGGCTCAGCCGCAACGATAACGACCTTCTCCGGTGGCTTTGCAACCAGCGGTTTATAACGAGAACAATTTCCAGAGATCACTTTTCCCACAAAAGCGGCCATACCTGCCGGGGTTGCCAGTTTATCGGCATTTACGGTATATCCGCCTTCAACGTTCTGCACAATCTGTTCTGAAAGTTCTTTCCCATTAAGCGTATATCCTACCTGAACGGCATAAACGCACAGCTTGTCTCCGTAATCTTCGTTCACTTTGGTTATAGCCGCCATGACAGATTCGGGCCTGATGTCATCAACACCCGGAGTTTCAGAAAAATCACTGACAATAATAATGGCCGAATTACCCTCCACCCCTTTGAGATCATTGCCTGCTGCCGTAATCGCTTTTTCCAACGGCGTTCTACCGTTCGGAAATTCGATAGCGTTTATTGCTTTCGTATAATCTTCTTTAACAAGGTTCTTCATTCCATAAATCAGAGCAGTTTCATTGGACCAGAAGGTCCTGAGCCCTGCGTTCATCTTGATTTCCGGAATCGCCGCAATCATGTTCCTTGTAGCATCTTTCGCATGTATCAGGCGGGTGGCTTCGTTGATCGTCGGCTTGCCGTGCACCGTACTCATGGAAGAAGATTTGTCAAAGAGGACAACGAAATTGTCCGTTTTCTGAACCACTTGCCCCGATTCAATCCGCGGGGTAAGATTAACCGGTTTAAATGACGCGCAACCGGCAAAAAGTACGCAAAACATCAACGAAAAAATTAATCCATAGCCGATTCTTCTCATAACTAAAGATCCTCCTTTACATTTTAGTTGTTAAGATTCATTTATCACTGCCGCTGAATACAAGATAAGGATCCTCCATTATGATTGCTCCTTCCCACTGCTGCCTATTGCATCCCATACCCGCGTCAGTGATCATGCACTCTCCTTGGTCTTGTACTCGGACTACTCGACGATCATCCGGTTCTTTACACCCTTCACACCGTTTACGTCGTTGGCGAATTTGGTGGCTAGGTTCAATGCAACTGTTTTGCTGGCCTTGCCATACAATAAATGATGGGGGAGAAATACGGACGCGTATGGACCCGAAT
>JAAXUM010000158.1 GCA_013336025.1 Chlorobiaceae bacterium | reverse complement strand
GCCTCCCCTGTTCTCTGCTGTGTAGGTATGGCTGACCATACCATCCCGCCGGAAGGAACCATAACGCTTTTTGACACCCGAAAAGCCCGCTCTTCTGCACCAACAACGCTGGTACAGTTTATGAACCTCGGCCACCTGCCGATGCTCGAAGACACCCATAATTTTGCTGAAGCACTGAAAAAACATTTTGATTTTGCCAGAAAATTTCATGAAAACAGTTCCGAAGAAATGCCTCTTTGTAACAAATACCAGATTTCATGATTTGCATTGCCGGCTCACCTATGCTGACCTATGATAACCTTAAGAACGATTGTTACCGTGAACACTACTTTTTTTAAAAGATCTTTTATTCCCCTTGCCGCACTGGTTTTTTTTCTGCTGACCTCAACCAGTGCATTTGCACTCAATCCGTTCAAGGGGCTTCCAAGCCTTGAAGAACTTGAAAACCCTAACCCGGATCTCGCATCACTGGTCTATTCGGAAGACGGTGTGCTGCTTCATAAATTTTTCGTTAAAAACCGCACCTTTGTCCCGCTGAAATCAATCCCGAAATCTGCGCGTTATGCGTTGATTGCAACAGAAGATGTTACGTTTTATCAGCACTGGGGTGTTGATCTTCGCCGTCTCGCACTGGTCATGGGTGAAAATATCATCAAGGGACGCCAGAGGTGGCACGGCGCAAGTACCATCACCCAGCAGCTCGCCAAAAACCTCTACCTGACGCAGGAAAGAACCGTCTCAAGAAAAGTCAAGGAGCTTATTACCGCTGTTGAGCTTGAAAAAACCTATACAAAAGATGAGATCCTCGCCCTTTATCTCAACACGGTCTATTTCGGCTCAGGGGCTTATGGCATTGAGGCCGCGGCAAGAACCTATTTCAGCAAACCGGCCAGCCAACTGACACTGCCGGAGAGCGCAACACTCATTGCAACCCTGAAAAACCCTACCGGTTACAACCCGGTCAAGAATCCTTCCGGCGCTATCAGCAGACGGAACCTGATTCTTTCATTAATGGAAAAGGAAAAATTCATAACCCCGGAGCAGGCTGCTTCAGCAAAAAGAAGCCGGCTTATATTACAGTATACCCCCGTATCGCACCATGGAATCGCCCCGTATTTTACAGAGTATTTACGACAGACAATAAAGCCAGCCTCAATGCTCGGCGATATCAATCTTCATCGTGATGGACTGACCATTCAAACCACGCTTGACAGTCGCATGCAGAAATATGCTGAACAGGCCGCTGTCGATCACCTTGCCTCATTACAGGCCTCCTTCGATCGTTCCTGGAGATGGCCGGAATCGCTTAAAACCCAGATGATAAAGGAGAGCCCCAGGTACAAGGAGCTTCTGGAGGAGGGAGTGTCGGCACAGCAGGCTCTCGTGCAGCTCAGGGGTGACAAGATCTGGCTTAATAATCTGTTGCGTGAAAAAACAAGGATACAGGTGGCTTTAGTGGCCATTGACCCTGCAAACGGACATATCAAGGCCTGGGTTGGCGGCAACAACCTCTCTTCAGAAGACTACAAATATCAGTTTGACCATGTATGGCAGGCCAAAAGGCAGCCTGGCTCAACATTTAAACCATTTGTCTACCTGACGGCAATCGACAAGGGAATTCCTGCAAATTTCAGGGTTCTTGACCAGCCGCTGGCCCTTAAAAGCGGCAACGGCATCTGGTCGCCAAGAAACTCGGACGGTTCATCAGGAGGGATGACAACACTCCGCTCTGCGCTGGCCCGTTCTCTCAACCAGGTAACAGTGCGACTCGCATATGAGCAGCTGACGGTTCCGGAAATTATCAGCTATGCAAAGAGAATGGGCATTTCCTCCGTTATGCCGCAAAACTATTCCATCGCACTCGGAACCGGCGAAGTAAGCCCTCTTGAACTTGCAGGAGCATTTTCGACATTTGCCAACAATGGCACCTGGACTGAACCGGTCTCAATTCTGAAAGTATCGGACAAACATCACAGAACCATGTCGGAATCGACACCGAACAGACGTTTCGCCATTGACTCGACATCCAACTTCGTCATGGTATCGATGATGCGGGATGTTATCAACAGAGGAACAGCCTCTTCTATACGAGGCAGATATGCCATGACAATGGATGCTGCCGGCAAAACAGGAACCACGCAGAGTCTCAGGGATGCCTGGTTCGCCGGGTTTACCCCTCAACTTGTTGCTGTTGTGTGGACCGGTTTTGATGATGAGCGCATCAAGTTTACCTCCATGGAGTATGGGCAAGGTGCACGGGCTGCTCTTCCGATATGGGCGGGCTTCATGAAACGGTGCTACAGCGACCCTTCTCTGAAACTGACAAACAGATACTTCCATATTCCAAATACGGTTATTGCTGTTCCCATTTCCGGCCAGGCCAACGTGCCCTCTGCTCCTGTGAACAACTCGGTGTATATCGAGTACTATACACCAAAGGGATTCAACTATTACAAGTCAAACCCTGTCCAGTCAACACCGGGAGACCAGGGCGACAGCGGCGTCCCGACTGAAGGTGACATCGAACCAGCCCCTCAACCGGCAGAAACGCCCGCACAGGAAGGAGCATTTTGATACTTTCTCAATTAATCAACTGTTTTTCAGCATGCAATCGGTAACCGTTCTTGACTTTGGATCTCAATATACCCAGCTTATCGCCCGACGTATCCGCGAACTGGGTATCTATTCGGAAATACTGCCTTACAATGCCTCTCCGGAAACCATCCGGGAGCATGACCCGAAAGCAATTATCCTCTCGGGCGGCCCGACAAGCGTTTATGGCGAGTCCGCACTTTTGCCTGACGGGGGAGTATTCACGCTGGGAGTACCGGTTCTCGGGATCTGCTATGGGCTGCAAGCCATAGCAAAACATTTCGGCGGGGAGGTTGCCGGCTCTTCTAAACAGGAGTTCGGCAGGGCTAAAATGCTGGTCAGCCATAACGAAGAGTCTGAAAGCCCGCTTTTTCGCAACATTCCTGATTCAGATGTCTGGATGAGCCATGGAGACAAGGTGGTCAGACTCCCGGAAGGGTTCAGGGTCACCGCAAGCAGCGAAAACTCGGAAATGTGCGCTCTTGAAAGTTATGGATCGAAGGCCGCTCTCAAGGTTTATGGTCTCCAGTTCCACCCTGAAGTTCAGCATACCCTTTATGGCAAACAACTGCTTTCCAACTTTCTCATCGACATTGCAGGCATTAAACCCGATTGGTCGCCGAAAAGCTTTATCGGTCACCAGATTGAGGAAATCAGGGCTCGCGCCGGAAAAGACAAGGTGATTTGCGGCATCAGCGGCGGCGTTGACTCAACAGTCGCAGCAGTGCTTGTAAGCCAGGCTATAGGAAAACAGTTGCACTGCGTTTTTGTTGATAACGGGCTGCTTCGTAAAAATGAAGCGGTCAAAGTGATGAATTTTCTCAAACCACTCGGCCTCTCCGTCACCCTTGCCGATGCCTCGGATCTGTTTCTCAAAAGACTTAATCAGGTGGCCTCTCCGGAAAAAAAGAGAAAGATTATCGGCAGAACCTTCATTCATGTATTCGAACAGCATCTGAATGAGGAGAAATATCTTGTTCAGGGAACACTTTATCCCGATGTCATTGAGAGTGTCAGCGTCAAGGGCCCTTCAGAAACCATCAAGTCGCACCATAACGTTGGCGGCCTGCCGAAGCGCATGAAACTGAAACTCATTGAACCGCTCAGGGAGCTTTTCAAGGATGAGGTACGGGCTGTGGGTCGTGAACTCGGTATTGCTGAAGATATTCTCATGCGCCACCCGTTCCCCGGTCCGGGTCTTGCCGTCAGGGTGCTGGGCTCGGTAAGTCGACCAAGGCTTGACATCCTTCGTGAGGCTGATGAAATCTTCATTGAGGAGCTTAAAACCAGCGGCCTTTACCAGCATGTCTGGCAGGCGTTTTCAGTGCTTCTTCCGGTACAGTCGGTAGGCGTCATGGGAGACAAGCGGACGTATGAAAATGTTCTGGCGCTTCGGGCTGTTGAATCAACGGATGGCATGACCGCCGACTGGGCGCAACTGCCTCACGATTTCCTCGCACGTGTCTCGAACCGCATCATCAACGAGGTAAGGGGCATCAACCGGGTTGCCTATGATATTTCCTCGAAACCGCCGGCTACCATCGAGTGGGAGTAATGATTCCGCCCGGAATTTTTCCGGGGCTGACCTTTCATGACAAGGCGGTTTTCGATTCTGCATGAAGAGGAGCGGGCATGCCTTGAGGCATGCCCGCCCTGTTCCGCACTTTGACGATCATGACGCAACCACATCCTCCAGCTTTTTCCTGATCCTGTTCCGCTCGTCGCTCCCGATTGTCGAAAGGCGCAGTATGGGCAGACCGCATTTCGACAACACGGCATCCTTCAGCGCATCACGTTCCGCCTGACGGGTTCCTTCACGATGAAATGCATATCCATCGACTTCAATAACAAGCACTGGACTTTTATCGACTCGACGATAAACCAGAAAATCGGTTTTAGTCCATGGATGGGCCGCATAGGAGGATTCTTCGGTGGTCAGATTTTCTCTATTCCGAACAAGCATCGACAGCGGAAATTGAAAAACAACACCCAACCCCCGATAAGCTTTCTCCTGAAGTACCGCATCTATCTCGCTGTATATAAGATTCTCGGAATCGTATTTCGAAACCCGTTTCCGCTTTTTCAACTCCGCCAAAGGCATTCAGAAGAAAAAAACTCTTGACCGGTATCCAGAGTTGATTTATTTATTCAAAAATGAATATATTCAATCGTGAATAAATTTAAACCACAGAATCAATAATGAAACTTGGTAATCCCGCAACCGGAGATGACTTTTTTGGTCGTACTCAGGAACTGAGTGACCTTTGGCGTTATCTGGAATCCGACCACATACGTTTTCCCGGTGTCCGCCGTCTGGGAAAAACCTCCATTCTGAGACGACTGGAAAGCGAAGCGGCGGATCATGGCCTTCTTGCAAGATGGCTGGATGTTTCGAATATCGATTCTGCACCGGGATTTATTTCGCTTCTGGATCAGGCATTTCCTGAAAAA
>JAAXUM010000157.1 GCA_013336025.1 Chlorobiaceae bacterium | reverse complement strand
CGCCCTCTCCATGATCCTTGCCGCAGTTGAGGCTGGTGCGTCAAGAGTCGTACTCTGCGATACCAACGGCGGCTCAATGCCGCATGAAATTGATGCCATCGTAAAAAAAATAGTTGCCTCGGCAGGTGTGCCGGTGGGAATCCACTGCCACAATGACAGCGACATTGCCGTTGCAAACTCCATTGTTGCCGTCCAGGCCGGAGCGACACATGTTCAGGGAACCATCAACGGCATCGGTGAGCGATGCGGCAATGCCAATCTCATCAGCATCATACCAAACATCATGCTGAAACTGCATGGGAGTTTTACTCATCTGCAGCAGCTCGCTCAGCTTACCTCGCTCTCAAAGTTCGTATTCGAGATTCTCAATCTTCCCTCCGACACAAAGGCGCCCTTTACCGGCAAATCGGCCTTTGCCCATAAAGGGGGTATACATGTCAGCGCAGTCATGAAAGAAAGCTCTCTGTACGAACATATCGACCCGAAACTTGTCGGAAACCGACAGCGCGTACTCGTCTCAGAGCTTGCCGGCCAGAGCAACATCCGATACAAGGCTGACGAACTTGGAATCAAGCTGCCCGAAAAAGGAGAACAGATCAGAAACCTCGTTCACCATATCAAGGAACTTGAACACAAAGGGTACCAGTTCGACGGTGCCGAAGCCTCATTCGAACTGATCCTCAGGCGCGAACTCGGGGACTTCACCCCCTATTTCGAGGTACTTGAAACCAAGGTGCATATCGAGTCAGGGATCGACTCGAAAAATGTCGATCAGGCAATCCTTAAAGTCCAGGTCGGCAATGAAATCGAGCATATTGCCGCTGACGGAGACGGCCCGGTCAATGCGCTTGACAAAGCGCTGCGAAAAGCGCTGCTCCATTTTTATCCTGCCATAAAAACAATCAGGCTGGTTGACTATAAAGTCCGGGTGCTTGAAGAAAAGCGTGGCACCAGCGCCAAAGTCCGGGTACTGATTCAAACCAGTAACGGACAGGAAACATGGGGAACGGTCGGAGTATCAACGAATATTATCGAAGCGAGTCTTCTTGCACTTCAGGACAGCATGAACTATCACCTCTTCAACGTCAGGGCAGCCATTCAAAAAAAAGCATCAGCCGAGGCATAGAGCCAGGCTGATGCTCGAAGAAAGCTTGTTTTCATGACGATCAACTATTTCACCGAAACGCACCCTGCCAGCCGTGACAAACTCACCATCATGGTGATGGCGCAGGTTCGAAAAGAGTTCGGTGCTGAAGTTGAGCCATTTTTCCTGCACAAACCGATTCCGGAACTCCTCGCAGGATCATGGATGGCATGCCGGGAAACCCTGATTTCAGGCATCGCAAACCGCGAGGCAAAAGAGGTTGTTGCCGCTGTCATCTCCAGGATGAACCGATGCCCTTACTGTGTCGATGCACACACGGTCATGGCGCTCGGTGCATCGGGACGCGATTATACCGGAGCCATTGCATCCGGCAGGTATGAAACCATCAGCGATCCCTTTATGCGCAGCATTGCAGAATGGGCATCGGCAACCCTTTCACCCGATTCTCCGGTTCTTCGATACCCACCGTTTAATCCCGATGAAGCCCCGGAATATATTGGAACGGCACTCTTTTTCAACTATATCAACCGCATGGCAACCATCCTTCTTGGAGCTTCACCGCTCCCTTTCACCGATGGGATCATGAAAGGCATCGCAATGCGACTTGCTGCCTTTTTTTTCAGTTCAGCAATCCACCGCACCAAACAACCAGGAACATCTCTTGACCTTCTGCAAAAGGAACCATTGCCGAATGATCTCGCATGGGCGGCACCATCTCCCTTTGTTTCAGGTGCTTTGGCAAGATTCTCGGCAGCTATTGAAAAAGCTGCAAAAACGATACTGACCGAAAACACAGCGAGCCTGGTCATTGATCAGCTTGACAGGTGGGATGGCGGTGATCCCGGCATCAGCAGCAGTTGGTGCGATCATCTCCTTTTCCGCTGCAATGATCCGGAAAAAACCGTTGCCCGCCTCGCCCTTCATACAGCTATCGCTCCCTGGCAGATCAGTAAAGAGATGGTCAGGGCATTTTCATCATACCATCCCGGTGACAAAGCGCTGCTCTCTATCCTCTCCTGGAGCAGCCTTTCGGCAGCAAGAAGAATCAGCCAATGGCTTGCATGACACATTCCTCACGTTTTAACGACAATTCCTGTTGCAGGTTACCGTAAAAAATGCCATCATCAAGAACACCGAAAATCGATATAACCGGGATATGGCCATAAGCACTCTCAACTTGAGAATGAAAACGCCATAATACGCAAGACCCCGAAAAAAAGAACCATGAAAGCCCTCTTCAAACTGATCTCATTATTTGTTCTTACAGCTTGTACGGCAGCCGGAATTTTTTTTGTCAGCCTTGGCTATATCGTCTCGCTTTACGCAGAAAAACCCAAAGCCGCAGATGTGATTATCGTTCTCGGAGGTGATAACGGACTTCGGGTAAATAAAGGCGCGGAGCTTTATCATGACGGCTATGCTCCCCGAATCATTCTGACCGGCATTGATGCGAGGTTTTATCGACCATCACACCCCGACTGGCGTGAACGCCGAATGAGGGCGCTTGGCGTTCCGAAAAAGTCCATCAGAATCGACACCCGATCGGCAAGCTCATGGGAAGAAGCTCTGAACAGTTCCAAGCTCATGGAAAAAAAAGGATGGAAAACAGCCATTGTCGTCAGCGATCCGCCTCACCTCTTCAGGCTTCACAGAACATGGAAAAAAGCCTTTTCCGGATCATCAAAACAGTTCATTCTTGTCCCCACAAAACCCCAATGGTGGAACCCCCTGCTCTGGTGGAAAAACAAAAAAAGCTATTCTTTTGTGATCAGCGAATTCAAAAAAAGCCTCTACTACTCCGTCATGTACTTCTGATACCGGAAAGATAAGAGATGGATGAATGTGCCTGTAGTGCCGTCAGGTCAAACATCTGTTATTGAGTATCCAGCCCCGGTCTGGCAAGCAAAAGGCACCGGAGAAACCAGTGCCTTTTTTGAAAAAAATTGTAACGAAAACTTCAGCAGGAGGTACCGAAACCGTTACAACTCATGGGTAAAGTTCAATGACCAGTTGAGCTGGCCGTGCTTGATAACCATACCCTCAGCATTGGTTGCTGATACCTCCGGCGCCCAGGCAACAGCTGTGGCAAAAGAGGATTTTTCAGAAATCCGATAACCAAACCCTGCCGTGTAGTGGTTTGTTGTAATAGCGGGAAACAAGGGATTAAGATAGCTGTCAGGTACGGGGTTTGTGGCAAAACTCGCTCCGGCACGAAGTGCAAGCTTCTCTGTTGCCTTGTATTGGGCACCTATTGAAAATACGGTCTGATCTTTCCACTCCTGTTTCATAGCAACATCAAGTGTCTTACCGATAAACGGGCCATTGGAAGGCGAATTGTCTGCGATAAACGTGGTGGAAAATTTACTCATTGACGACGACCAGTCAATCTGTTTGATGTCACCGACAATCATCCATCGATCATCAGGATAAAGGGCAAACCCGGCAGCAAAAACAGCAGGCCATTCAAAATCCCGAACCTTGATGGTTCCGGTAACCGACTGTGTGAACGTGTTATTCATGGCATCCACTCCCGAAAACGAAAGTGCAGCGCTGGACGTTTCAAGATCGGATATCCATGTTCTCGAATGGTAACTCCCCCCCACCGTCAGCATCTTGCTGAAGCGATGCATCATACCGATCTTGAAACCTGTTCCGAACCCTACCGCTTCACCGATAAAGGGACTGCCGTTTGTAAAATCATAACGCATGTAATTGATATCGGTAACACCACCAGACTGCATCATACTGCCGAGCGTATTATACATCGTTCCGCTTACCGATCCGCCCATTCCCTGTGTCATCCCTTTAAAATGAGCGCCGTCCATATCCATCTGCAGGTCCATACTCGCCCAGATCAGATCAAGGGATAAGCCGATGGTTGTGTTTTCTGTAATATTCCATGCCAGAGGGAACATCACCCTTCCCACACCAACTTCAGAACGAATCTCCTTTCCGCTCAACGGCACAAGAGAATTTCCATACGATCTGCCAAACATGAAAAGAGGAGAATCATCGCCATACTCCGTACCCATTCCTCCCTGTGCAAGCATGGCAACACCCCAGGCAATGCTGCCATCTTTTCTCATGTAAGAGAGTGAAGGCATATAGTAGCCGGTTCCTTCGGATTTGTCTGACATTGGCCCATACGAAAGCGAAACATCAGGATGAAGGCCCCTGATGCCGATACCAAATTCTTCCTTCCCCTCCTTCATCATGCCAAGAGTTGCAGGATTGTTCATGACCGCTGAGTTACCCGTATCATAAGCCATGCTTGCACCTCCGAGAGCATGCGATTTTGCGCCATAGCCCTCAAGATTCATCCCATTCGTGGCAAACACCGGTGAAGTGCCCGAAAGAACAACCAGAGCTGTCAGACCAATAAGTGATTTACGTAACATATTTATTTTTTTTAGGGTTATTTCACACCTGACTCCGGACCAAGCAATAACCATGATTAAGCTATGGACGCAACGCAACACCGTAAGCAGTATTATCGGAGACTCAACAGCGGGGAAACAACTTCAGGTTAAACGGGGAATCGGAGTAATAAGCAGCCTGATAGCGATAAACGATATAGACATATAGTTATATACGGAAAGAGATTAACAGTTTCAAGCTGAAGTGACCGAAAAAATTCAAAAAAATCACTATAAACAGTAAAATTCAACGAAAAAGATTGAAATTGAACATCAAAAACAGAACAGAAATTGTTTGTAATCTGAATTTCAGGTACTGTTTCCCCTCAATCAGCTGACCTGTTTCAGCGATTTTTGTTAAAGCGACGCTCTTCGTAAACCGAAACATTTCAGGTACAACGGATTACCGGTATATTGGAGCCGCAGGGAAAACCTGCCGGAGCAGCAGTAACCTTATGGAGCCCATGTGGTATGACGAATATTTTCAGACTTGCCTATCTTCTCAAACCTTATCTGAAACAGTCAATCGGCGCACTGTTGCTTTTAAGCGCAGTGGTAGCGATGGATCTCGCA
>JAAXUM010000401.1 GCA_013336025.1 Chlorobiaceae bacterium | reverse complement strand
ATAAGCGAGTATGGACCTGTAGAACGGGCATGAATCTTGTCATCAACAAGATGACTTAATTTAAGCATGTAGATATAGCCTACCGTTACCTCATCATCAAACTTCTCGCCGGTTCTTCCATCATACAGGCTGACCTTGCCATGAGCAGGCAGTCCGGCTTTTTCAAGCTCCTGCTGTACCTCCTGGTACGTTGCACCGTTAAAAATAGGTGTCTTGAATTTTACGCCAAGTTCTCTTCCTGCCCAGCCAAGCGATGTTTCATAAAGCTGACCGATATTCATTCGGCTCGGTACACCAAGGGGATTAAGAACAATATCAACAGGTTTACCGTTTTCCATAAACGGCATATCCTCAATCGGGAGTATTTTTCCTACAACACCCTTGTTACCATGCCGGCCAGCCATTTTGTCACCAACCTGGATCTTTCTTTTCTGGGCTATATATACTTTTGCAAGTTCCTCGATTCCCGGTGGCAGTTCGTCTCCAACGTTCAGCTTGTACTTTTCGTTGTCCCGCTCATCATTCAAATCCTTGAGTTTGAGACGGAATTCCTTGACAAGCAACATCACATTTTCATTTACTTTCTCAGACAGGGTAACCCCTTTTGCAAAATCAACTGACTCAAGAAAGGGGATAGCTGTGAATTTTTCAAGAATACTGTCATCATAAACCGAGTCTTCAGCTACAAGCAGTTTTCCTTTATCACTGTAGATGCTTATTGATGTTTTTCCTTCAAGCAGTTGTTTCAGCCTTTTTAAAAATTTCTTCCGCAAGTCATACTCTTTGAAGTCATACTTTTTTTCAAGTACTTCGATTTTCTCCTTGATATCGAGCCCAACCTTTTTCTTGCGGCTGAAAAGCTTTGTTTTTATGACGATACCCTTCATTCCGGCAGGAACATGCATTGAAGCATCTTTCACATCGCTTGATTTATCACCGAAAATTGCCCTGAGCAATTTTTCTTCCGGTGTCGGATCACTTTCGCCTTTCGGAGTGATTTTGCCGACAAGTATGTCTCTCTCCTTGACCTCGGCTCCGATACGAACAATTCCGTTTTCATCGAGATTGCGAAGCGCATCTTCGCTGACATTGTAGATATCACGCGTAAACTGCTCTTCACCCCGCTTTGTATCCCGAACATTCGCCTCAAATTCGTGGATGTGAATTGATGTGAACACGTCATCATAAACAAGACGCTCACTGAGAATAATAGCGTCTTCAAAGTTATAGCCACGCCATGGCATGAAAGCAACAAGGACGTTTTTACCCAGTGCAAGCTCTCCGTTTTCCGTTGAGGAGCTGTCTGCAAGAACATCGCCTTTTGAAACACGCTGACCGATATGAATCAGTGGTTTCTGGGAAATACAGGTGTCCTGGTTAGAGCGTTTGAATTTGATCAGCTTATAGGTTTTCAGGCCTTCGTCAGGATCAAGCAGTGACAAACGAACATCTGTATCGGCATCAATATCATAGCGTACCTTGATATATTCAGCGGTGACATCATCGACAACACCATCGCCTTCAGCAAGAATAACTGAACGTGAATCTCTGGCGACTTTTGACTCCATGCCGGTTCCGACAATAGGAGCCTCTGCTGTAAGAAGCGGAACAGCCTGACGTTGCATGTTTGCACCCATAAGCGCACGGTTTCCGTCATCATGCTCAAGAAACGGAATCAAGGCCGCTGCCGCGCTGACAATCTGAACCGGCGAAACATCCATATAATTGACGTCTTCAGCCGGAACAAGCGGGTAATCGCCCTTCGTTCTCGCCTGAACTGACTCGATCGCGATCTTCATATTCTCATCAAGCGGAATACTGACCGGGACAGTTATCTTGTTTTCTTCATCTTCAGCCGACAGCATGAGCACTGTATCGGTAACAACACCATTGGTAACCACCCTGTATGGCGTCTGAATGAAACCCTTGTCGTTTATTTCCGCATAGACTGACAGGGAGG
>JAAXUM010000400.1 GCA_013336025.1 Chlorobiaceae bacterium | reverse complement strand
GCAAAGCTGCCGATCCGGATAGCGGTATTGCGCCTGAAGGATTCGAATGGAAGGAAATTCCTTTTGTCATTGTGATTGATCGCGATGGCAACTTCATCACGCTTGAGGATACACGCGAAGGAGACGGTAAAAAGAAAAGGGCGAAAAAATATTTGTTACCGAAATCTGTCGGACGTCCTGGTTCCAATGGATGGATGACAAGCTTTCTGCTTTGGGATCATTACGGTTATGTTTTGGGTCATGCAAGAAGTGAGAGTGAAAAAGATAGGGTAATGGCTCAAAAACAGATGCTGAGTTTTGTAAAAAAGATTCAGGATTTGCCTCAGGAAGTTAAAGAAGACAACTGTGTCTTGGCGGTCATTCGCTTTTATGATCAAAGCTCATATGAAAAAGTAAAAGATTCAGATAAGTGGGAGGAGTGCTCCAAAATCGTTGGGTGCAATATGAGTTTTCGGCTTGATGGCGAAAGTGATCTTGTTCCATGCAAGAATAGCGTTCTTACATATGTTGCCGCTCAATGCAGCAAGAACGCTGATGACGTTGCTGGATTATGTCTTATCACAGGTAAAAAAGCGCCAATAGCCAGAATTCACAGTGATACGCCGATAAATAAAGACTCAAAGAAATTCGTGTCTTTTCAGAAGAGTTCAGGCTATGACTCTTATGGAAAGGAACAGGCGTTTAATGCACCAATCAGTAAATCGGCTGAGTTCGCTTATACCACAGCCATGAACATGCTATTGGGCAAGGATTCAAAAAACAAAGTTCAGGTTGGTAATGCGACAAGTATTTTCTGGTCACAAAAAGGAGATTTATTTGAAGCTATTTTCCCTGCATTCTTTGGGTACAAAAAAGACGATCCTGATGCTGATGTCAAAGCTGTAAAAACTCTCTTTGAAAGCGTTTGGACGGGACACGTAAATACTGATTCCAATACACGATTTTATGTGCTGGGGCTTGCGCCGAACTCGGCTCGTATTGCTGTCCGATTCTGGCATACTGGAACTATCGCAGAATTTGCCGGAAATATCAAACAGCATTTCGACGATCTTGAAATTGTCAGACCACCACATGATAGAGGACATTATTCATTGTTCTGGCTTCTTACTGCAATGGCACATGAGAACAAGGTTGATAACGTTCCACCAAATCTTTCCGGGCAGATTTTTGAATCCGTTGTCACGGGGGGGCCATATCCGGCAACAATGCTCCAGCAAACCATCAGGCGCATTCGTGCAACGCAGGACGTCACAAGGATGCAGGCAGGAATTTTAAAAGCCTACCTGAACAGGTTTTACAGAATTTACACAACCAAAGAAAAGGAGATAATCACCGTGACTCTTGATCCTAACAATTTCAATCCGGGATATCGGCTTGGGCGGCTTTTTGCCGTTCTTGAAAAAATTCAGGAAGAAGCAAACCCCGGAATAAACGCAACGATCCGTGACCGGTTTTATGGTGCGGCTTCATCTACACCGGTTACGGTGTTTTCGCAATTGCTGAAACTGAAAAACCATCATCTTGCCAAACTTGATAATGTAGGCCGAAAGGTCAATTTCGAACGGATGCTTGCAGACATATTTGACGGAATCGGAACAAGCATGCCTGCTCATCTGGCCATGGAGGATCAGGCCCGTTTTGCTATCGGGTACTATCACCAACGGCAGGCTTTGTTTACAAAGTCCTCTTCAACTGACGAATCCAAAAACAAGGGAGAACAATCATGAGCGATCTTACAAAGCGGTACGATTTTGTCTTGCTGTTTGATGTACAGGACGGCAATCCAAACGGTGATCCTGATGCGGGAAATCTGCCCAGAATAGATGCTGAAACCGGTATGGGTCTTGTGACCGATGTTTGCCTGAAACGCAAGGTTCGAAACTATGTTCAGCTTTCAGGTAAGGATATTTTTATCAAGGAAAAAGCTGTTCTGAATACCCTTATTGACAATGCATATGAAAC
>JAAXUM010000399.1 GCA_013336025.1 Chlorobiaceae bacterium | reverse complement strand
TGAACCTCGGCCACCTGCCGATGTTCATAAACTGTACCAGCGTTGTTGGTGCAGAAGAGCGGGCTTTTCGGGTGTCAAAAAGCGTTATGGTTCCTTCCGGCGGGATGGTATGGTCAGCCATACCTACACAGCAGAGAACAGGGGAGGCTATTTCGATGACATGACGGGTATAGGCTCTGAGTGCTTCCGGATCGATGGAGAATTTTCCGACAGCATTGGTGGCATCCTTGTCTGACTGTGTGAAATCCTCAATGAGGATATCGCCGTACTCCTTGCTGATCTCTTTTGTCGCAGCCCGTTTGATAAACAGGGATCGAAAAGGCTCGCTTTGAAAAATATTCCGGAAATTCATGGAAACATCAATCAGACCGCCAAGAAAGAAAAGCCCGAAGGATGTAAATGCGGTTTCCTCAAAAATTCCGCAGGCAATGATTGCCGACGAAACAAGAGATGCCTTGTAGCGAAGGGAGAGTTCCGTAGCCACCATTCCTCCCATCGAGTGCCCGACGATATGCAGGTTTCTTGACTTGTTGAGCCCGAGATGCTCAATCAGTTCTCCGGCTTCATCGGCAAAACCCTGTATGGTAAACGACGGCTTATGTCCCTTGATGAGCGTTTTGCCTGTGCCGCTCTGGTCATAGATTATGCAGCGGAAACTGCCGGACAGCGCTTGAACCAGAGGTTTCCAGTACCGGGATGAAATAGCCCATCCGTTAACAAACAGTACCGCCGGTTTGTCAAGAAGTGCGGGATTGGCTTCCGCGCTGTCTTCATAGTATAGCTCGCAGCGTGAAGATGCTAAATAACTCATGGTCAGTACAGTGTTGTTAAGCTGAAAACAAAACTTCAATATATAACAATAATAACTTTTCTTATCGCTTCATTCCCTTCAACACCCCGATCGAACGTGTGTTGTCAGGAGTGATCTGCTGAGGCACTCTCCTGAGATCCCCCCTTGAAATCCGTTTTGCTACCAAGAGTGGCAATTGCTACATTACCCATGCTGTTTACAACGATCACTTTCAGAGTCAGACGCTCTTTATGGATAATTCATTCACCGGAATACTCTCGACGATTGCAGATTTTATCCTCCACATCGACACTCATCTGCAGGTCCTTGCTTCCGAATACGGAATCTGGTTGTATGGCATACTGTTTTTGATCATTTTTTGTGAAACAGGCCTTGTTGTTACGCCATTTCTTCCCGGTGATTCCCTGCTGTTTGCTGCCGGATCGCTTGCCTCAATGCCTGGGTCTCAACTTGATCAGCATCTGCTTTTCCTGATTTTTTTTCTGGCAGCAGTGCTTGGCGATACGCTCAATTACACGATCGGGCACAAGCTTGGCCCAAAAGTATTCGGCTATGAGAAAACAAGATTTTTCAATCCCGACTATCTTGCCAAAACCAATGTTTTTTTTGAAAAATATGGAGGGAAAACAATAATCATTGCCCGTTTTATTCCGGTTATCAGAACCTTTGCGCCGTTTGTTGCCGGGATCGGTGCCATGTCATACAGAAAATTTATTCTTTTCAATATTATTGGCGCACTGTTGTGGGTCGGTCTGTTCAATTACAGCGGTTATTTTTTCGGACAGCTTCCTTTTGTTCAGAAAAACTTCAAGCTTCTGGTTTTGTTCATTATCGTGATTTCCGTTTTGCCTCCGGTTTATGAGTATCTCAAGCACCGGTTTCGTCACAGCGGCCGATAGTGATTTATTCCATCGAAAAGTCGTGCAGTTCAATGTGCATAAATGTTTGAAAAATGTTGATAACGTGTTGACACCTCTGTTGACAGGAGTGTTGATTACTTCCGCAGGATGGTATACGCAGGTCGTTCAGGGGGTTAATGGCTTTTAAGTTGTTTAATGGCAATAATATATATTGTTTGTTCGGTTCCGTTTTCTGATCATTTTTATTTGTTCAATTTCCTTTTTTTTAACAAGGTGAATGTGGATAAGTTGTTTG
>JAAXUM010000398.1 GCA_013336025.1 Chlorobiaceae bacterium | reverse complement strand
CGCTTGCCACGGGCCTGTTTGCCACGGTGGCAGTGAACAGTGACGGCGCCAACGGCCTGTTTTTTGGTAATCCCAAACAGTTCGGCATCCAGGCTCTGGCCGTGGTGGTAACCATAATCTTTAGTTTTACCGTTACCTACGTGGTAGCCAAGCTGCTTGACTGGAGTATAGGACTGCGTGTCACGCCCATAGAAGAGGAAGTCGGCCTGGATATCAGCTCCCATGGGGAACGGTCTTACTCGTAAATTTGGAATGTGGCCTGTTGAAAAACGCTCATTTGCTGCGTTGCTCTGCAAACCGAACCGCTCGACGTATTTCTATATACGCCTCGCTCTTCGATTCTTGAGCGCCTTGCATCTAAGCATTTTTGAACAGCCCCAAAGAAGTAGGTTTTCAAAAACCCTAAGGATTGTTTAATATTTTGGAGATTGTACCATGCTGAAAAAGATTGAAGCCATTATTCGTGAAGATAAGGTCAACGATGTCAAGGACGCCTTAATTGAAATTGGCATTGTGGGGTTAAATATATTTGAAATCAGGGGACATGGTCGCCAGGGCGGCATTAAGCTGTCAGGCCGTGCCGGCACCTACATGGTGGACATGCTGCCGAAGATACAGGTTAACATTATCTTGAGCGAACGCAATCTGGAAGAAACGATTCAAGCTATTTGCAAATCCGCCTATACCGGAGAGCCCGGCGATGGACTCATCTTTGTCTATCCCGTGGAGGAAGTGATTCGCATACGCACCCGGGAACGGGGACAGGATGCAGTGATGTATCCCGGTGATATTGATGAAAGAAAAGGTCGGGGATACGCCAAGGAAGCATAACGGGAGCAAGACAATCATCCCTTCAGAGGACCACTTCCTGCTGGGAGCGTTGAATCCGGCAGCGAGCGCATTCCCCGTAGCGTGCTGCGGGGTAAGCGAGCGAATGGGGAACATCATTATTCCTTAAGGATCGAAGATTCTCCGCAGTTTACTGCGGAGAGCTTCAAATTTCAAAATGTATTGTCATATTTCGGTGAAAGTATGGAATGCTAAAAAGTGTATCTATTAACAACCCTCCAGTCAAATCCCACGCCATGAGTAATTATCCTTCAATCATCGTCTGATGCTTCATTTCATTCAGTGTCATTGAACGCTTCTTTCAATTTTTCCCCTTTTTCCGGGGGCTGAAGCGCTGTCCCACAATCATTTCAATTCATAATAGCTCTGTATAATCAATACATTATAAATTTTATCGGTGAAGTTCGCAAAGTTGGCATGAATAATGCGCTACTATACGTCAAAACACATTACACACCAAGGAGGAAACAGATCATGAAAAAGACATTAAAGACATTAGGCCTGGCGATATTCGTAGTGCTGATGACGGGAACTTTTGCCGTCGCTGAATATACGGCAACCAGTGTGAGCGAATTTCCGTATTTTCAGCTCGGCTGCCTGATTGTGGGCGGCATGACGATTATCTCTCTGAAGCACAAGTATCAGAAGATGTATACGGGAGAGCTGATGGGGGTATTCACGATGTACACGATTCTGATCGCCCTTTTCACGGCCCCGGTGTTCAATGCCATTAAGGCATTGGTGAGCTAAAAACAAGAATACCTGGTTTTCATGACAGGATAGTGATCAACGAGAGAGGAAAAGGAGGTCAAGGCCATGTTCACAACACACAAGACATACGAAGACCGTAAGATGTACAGCGCGATCCTTATGCTGAGTGCCTGGGGGTTTGTGATAGTGATCTCCTCATTTCTTTTCCTCTACGCGGGATACCATCTGGATAAACTTCTGGGTACGGCTCCCAACTTTATGCTCGGATTGTTTTTCCTGGCCTTGTTTTTCTGTATCGGCAGGTTATATCAGGAAGCCTGGTTGAAGCGAAAGGATGTCTGATCCCTCCTTCTCTTGAGGAACAGCGCAGATCTTTTCATGATCCGTGGTCCACGTAAGCCCCTCATGCTC
>JAAXUM010000156.1 GCA_013336025.1 Chlorobiaceae bacterium | reverse complement strand
GTTTCCGTGCTTTTCGCCGGAGATTCAGGTGACGGCATGCAGTTGACCGGCACCCAGTTTGCCAACACCGTGGCTGTTTCCGGCTCCGACCTGAACACCTTTCCGAATTTTCCATCCGAAATCCGGGCTCCTGCTGGTACGATTGCCGGTGTTTCAGGATTTCAGCTTCAGTTTGGTAGTAACCCGGTCTATACTCCCGGGGCGAAATTCGATGTCATGATCGCCATGAACTCAGCAGCGTTGAAGGCAAATCTGAAAGACCTGCACCGTGGAGGCATCATTATCGCAAGCACTGAGGGATTTGATGAAAAAAATCTGAAACTGGCAGGTTATCCGGAAGGAGCAAACCCGCTTGAAGACGGCACGCTCAGTAACTATATTCTATTCCCTGTACCGGTTCTGCAACTTACCCGTGAGGCACTCAAGGAGAGCGGGCTGAGTGGAAAAGAGATCGACCGATGCAAAAACATGTTTGTTTTAGGCCTGCTGTACTGGCTCTACAATCTCTCCATAGAGTTTACGGTTGAGATGCTGAACTCCAAGTTCAAATCAAAGCCCCTGCTTGCCGAAGCAAATATAACAGCAATGAAGGCCGGATTTTTCTTTGGCGAAGAAACCGAGCTTTTTGCAAATCTTGGACGGTTCGACATTGAGCCAAAAAAACAGCACGGCGTTTACCGCCGGGTTACCGGAAATGAAGCGTGTGCCATTGGATTGACCGCCGCCGCAAGTAAAGCCGGACTTGAGCTCTTCCTCGGTTCATACCCGATAACGCCTGCAACAGAGATTCTTCAGACTCTTGCCAAATTGAAAAAGTGGGGTGTAAAAACCTTTCAGGCTGAAGATGAAATTGCCGGTATCATGACCAGCATAGGCGCTGCCTATGGCGGATCGCTTGCAGCAACAAATACTTCGGGTCCGGGACTCGCGCTTAAAACTGAAGCGCTTGGTCTGGCAACAATTCTTGAGCTTCCTCTGGTTGTTATTAATGTTCAGCGCGGCGGTCCATCCACAGGACTCCCCACCAAACCGGAACAATCAGATCTTTTCATGGCCATGTTCGGACGGCATGGAGATGCGCCACTTCCCATCATCGCCCCATGCTCTCCTGTTGACTGCTTCTACGCGACCTATGAAGCATCAAAAATTGCCGTGGAGCATATGACTCCTGTACTCTGCCTTTCTGACGGATATCTGGCCCTCAGTTCAGAACCGTGGAAGGTTGAATCGCCCGAAAATCTGGCGACTATCACACCACGTTTTCAGCCGGAAAGAAAGCCGGAAGACGCACCCTACCTGCCTTACCTGCGTGATGACAAGCACGTTCGCTCATGGGCAATACCCGGAACCAAAGGGCTCGAACACCGGATCGGAGGTCTGGAAAAACAGCATGAGACCGGTAATGTATCACATGACCCGGACAATCATGAGCTGATGACCCGGCTTCGTGCAGAAAAAATCGCACTTATTGCCGACAGTATTCCTCTTCAGACCATCGATAACGGCCCTGAAAAGGGAGATTTGCTTATTCTTGGCTGGGGTTCATCCTATGGAGCAATTAAAACCGCCGTTGAGCAAGCTCTTGAGGAGGGTCTCAGTGTCGCTCATACACACTTGCGTTACCTCAATCCTTTCCCGAAAAATCTCGGAGAACTCTTTGGGAACTATAAAAAAGTAATGATCCCCGAGAACAACAACGGACAATTGATTCATATTATCCGTGATACCTTCCTCATCAATCCTGCAGGATTCAGCAAGGTGAAGGGACTGCCGTTCAATGAGATGGAAATATTGGCCAATATAACTGACCTTATAAAGGAGCTTTAACTCATGACCGATAAAGATACCGTAATGACTGTTCCCACGGTGCTCACCGCAAAGGATTTCGCTTCAGACCAGGAACCAAAATGGTGCCCTGGTTGCGGGGATCATGCAGTTCTTCAGCAGTTGAAAAATGTTATGCCTGAACTGGGTATTGCAACAGAAAATCTGGTTTTTGTTTCCGGTATTGGCTGTTCCTCGAGGCTTCCCTATTACATGGCAACCTATGGTGTTCATGGCATCCATGGCAGAGCGCTGCCTATGGCTGCTGGACTTAAAGCCGCCCGCCCGGATCTGACCGTCTGGGTTGCAACCGGAGATGGTGATGCGCTTTCGATTGGCGGAAATCATTATATCCATACCCTGAGAAGAAACCCGGATCTCAACGTTGTGCTCTTCAACAACGAGATTTATGGCCTTACAAAAGGGCAGTACTCCCCGACATCCAAACTTGGCCTCAGAACGGTTACTTCACCATCAGGAGTTATCGATTATCCTTTTAACACAGCCTCCCTGACGTTGGGTTCCGGAGGAACTTTTTTTGCAAGAGCTTTTGACCGTGACGGCAAATTCCTCCGTTCGATGCTTAAAAGAGCTGCTGAGCATAAGGGGACCTCTCTGGTAGAGATTTATCAGAACTGTCCTATTTTCAATAATGGCGCTTTTGAAGTATTAACGAATCCTGAGCAGAAAAGTGAACTGACCATCTATGTGGAACAGGATAAACCTCTGATTTACGGCAAAAACAGGAACAAGGGTATTCTTCTTGACGGGTTCACCCCTGTTGTTGTGGATCTTGACGTGGAGGGAATCTCATCAAGTGATCTCTGGATTCATGATGAGAACGATATCCATAAGGCTTCGCTTCTTGCTCGTTTTTCTGATGATGTTGCTGGTTCCGGCGAGGCTCTGCCAAGACCTTTTGGCGTGTTCTACACTGAACAACGGGAAACCTATGAAGATGCGCTTACTGAACAGATTAAGAATGCCCAGTCAAAGGGGCGCGGAACTCTTGCCGAACTGCTCAAGGGTGATAACTCCTACGAAATCAAGTAAGATAACAGCACTTAAAAAAAGCCGGTTTTTCAACCGGCTTTTTTTTATGTCTCTTCCTGCCACACGCCCATACCGGCAAATTTATCAATACGCTGCTGTACCAGAAGATCCGGTTCAATCGCCTTGAGCGTCCGAAGTTCTTCAACAAGAATATCTTTCAGTGTCTTTGCCATGGTTTCAGGATCGGTGTGTGCACCGCCCATCGGTTCCGGAATTATTCTGTCAATAATGCCCTGCACAAGAAGATCTTCTGCTGTAAGCTGCAATGCCTCAGCTGCCTGCTCTTTGTAGTTCCAGCTTCTCCAGAGAATGGATGAGCAGCTTTCAGGAGAAATAACCGAATACCAGCTGTTTTCAGCCATAAGAATGCGATCGCCTACGCCTAAACCAATTGCTCCGCCGCTTGCGCCTTCTCCTACAATCACACAAATCACAGGTACGGAGAGCTTTGCCATTTCAAAAAGGTTTCTTGCTATGGCTTCAGCCTGGCCTCTTTCCTCAGCTTCAATTCCGGGAAAGGCTCCCGGTGTATCGATCAGGGTAATAACCGGTTTGTTGAATTTTTCAGCAAGCTTCATGAGGCGAAGGGCTTTTCGATATCCTTCAGGTTGCGCCATGCCGAAATTCCTGTAAAGATTCGATTTGGTATCTCTTCCTTTTTGATGACCAATAATCATCACTGGCTGTGAAAAACCGGATGCGTTGTCTTCGAGAATTGCAAAACCACCGACGATGGCCTTGTCATCACTAAAATATCGATCCCCGGCCATTTCGACAAAATCTCTGGTCATCATATAGATGTAGTCGAGCGTAAAGGGCCTTTCGGAATGTCTGGCAAGTTGTACTTTCTGCCATCGGGTCAAGTTTTTATAAATAGAGCGGCGAAGTGTCTCGACTTTCAACTCGAGCGCCTCTATTTCCCGATTCAGCACCTCTTGATCGGATGGCTCCTGGTCTCTGGAACTGCTCCTGAGATAACCCCGCATTTCCTCAAGCTTGGCTTCAAGCTCAAAAAGGGGCTTTTCAAAATCAAGCACAACCTTGTTGGCCATAACTGTAATAGGATGAGTGATAAAAAAAGCCCATCCCGGCAATGCCTGTGATGGACTTTAAGGAAAACCATATACGTATCGCTTTGAAAATCAACCCTCTACACCTGCTTTCAGTGCTTTTCCCGGTTTGAATTTAACTACCTTTTTTGCTGCAATGGTTATAGTTTCGCCATTCTGCGGGTTGCGCCCCTGCCTTTCAGCTCTTTCTCCGGTAGTAAATGTTCCGAAACCGACAAGCGTTACATCCTCCCCTTCTTTCAGGGATGCTGTAACGACATTCATGAAGGCATTGACGGCACGTTCTGCATCGACTTTGGTCAAACCGGCCTGTGAGGCAATTTTCTCTACTAACTCAGCTTTTGACATATGGCATCTGATTATGGTTGAGGGAATATGATTGTTTATTATTAGAGCTACTTATGAAGTGAATTTAAAAAGCGCCCGACTAACATCCAATTGCTTTTTAGCTTTAGAGCCATTACTCTGCTGCAATTTGTATTCGTGCCGCTCTATATTATATTTAGGTTCATTATATTCATTGTTCTCTATACAACCAAAAAGGATTATTTTCAAGACTGCCTATGACCTCCATCAGTAACGTTTCCAAAGGTTCAATTATCCGTTTCAAAGGTGAACCGCATATTATCGAAAGCCTGATCCACCGGACACCCGGAAACCTGCGGGCTTTTTATCAGGCAAACATGAAAAACCTGAAAACAGGGAGAAATGTAGAATTCCGTTTCAGTGCCAGTGAATCGGTTGATGTTATTGTAACCGAAAGGAAACCATACCAGTACCTGTACAAGGATGGCAGTGATTTTGTCATGATGGATTCAGGAACCTTTGACCAGATCAATGTTCCCGAAATCACTCTGGGAGTTTCCGCGCGGTTTCTCAAGGATGGCATCACCGTCGTTATTGTTTTTTCAGATGATGGATCCATTCTTGATGTTGAAATGCCTACCTTTGTTGAAGTTGAGGTCACAGAAACAAGTCCGACAACAAAGGATGACAGGGCTACAAGCGGAACAAAACCTGCTATCGTTGAAACTGGTGCGGAAGTAGGCGTGCCTATGTTTATTCAGACAGGGAGCATTATTCGCGTTGATACCCGTACCGGTGAGTATATCGAAAGAGTAAAAAAATAATTAATCTTCCTCACTGAAACATGCCTGCCGTTAACTTAGAGTATCATTTATTATGAACCTG
>JAAXUM010000397.1 GCA_013336025.1 Chlorobiaceae bacterium | reverse complement strand
CGCGGCAGAACGCTCAGCAGAAAATCGACCAGAATTGCTAAACTCATGATCAACCTTGACAGGAGCGAACCATTGCTCCTGAAGGATATTGCGGCTCCGGTCATGTAGAGACAAAGCGCAAAAGCGTAAAACAGTTCATTAAGCGTCATCGGTGTTTGCTCAATGCAAGTTTATCTGAAAAACTGCCTGAAAAAGGTTCTTTTCCATCCTTTCATGCAGCTTTCATGAATTATTGTATCTTTTCACCCATGTTAAAGATTTTTTTTCGAGATATACCTTATTTTTTTGGAGCCCGTTAATCATGTTTGAAGCCCGTAACCTTTCTCTCAGCGTCGGAACCAAAGAGCTTTTGACCGATACCTCGTTCCGTATTGGAGACAAAGACCATGTCAGTCTTGTCGGTCTGAACGGAACGGGAAAAACTACCCTCCTGAGACTTATCAGCGGACCTGCTGCCGATTCCGCGCTCATCACAACCGGGCAGTTTCTCAAATCGGCTGATACCACCATTGGTTATCTTCCGCAGGAGATCTCCTTTGATGCCGATCTTGAAAAAACAGCCCTGCAATACGCACTCCAGGCAAACATAAGGCTGTTCGAGCTGGCTGACAGGATAACCCGGATGGAACACGAACTCGCCCTGCCGGAACAGGATTATGAAAGTGAGGCATACCACCACCTTATTGAACGTTTTTCCGATGCAATGCATGAATTCGAGCATCTTGGCGGCTACACCATGCAGTCCAATGCAGAAAAGGTGCTCGCTGGTCTCGGATTCAGTGAAATAGATTTTCACAAAAAAGTCAAAGCATTTTCAGGCGGATGGCAGATGCGTCTTCATCTGACCAAACTGCTTCTGCAGAACCCGACGCTGCTCTTGCTTGATGAACCGACCAACCACCTTGATATCGACTCCCTCCGCTGGCTCGAAAATTATCTGCTTAATTACGAGCACAGCTACATTATTGTTTCACACGACCGTTTTTTCCTCGACAAACTGACCACAAAAACTCTTGAAATCGCCTTTGAGCGCATCAACGAATACAAGGGAAACTACTCCTATTACGAAAAGGAGAAGGCTGAACGGTATGAACTGATGATGGGAAAATATGAGAATGACCTGAAAAAAATGGAGGAACTGAAAGCCTTTGTCGATCGGTTCCGGTACAAAGCGACCAAGGCAAGACAGGCGCAAAGCCGACTCCGGCAGATGGAAAAAATGGAGAAAAACCTGCAATCACCTGAAGAGGATCTCTCCCGTATCTCATTTCGCTTTCCCAAGGCCAACCCGTCCGGCAGGGAAGTGATGCGACTTGATGGAGTCAAAAAAGCCTATCTGCTGCCCGACGGCACAAAAAAACAGGTGCTTGCCGGTATCGATCTGGAAGTGATGCGTGGCGACCGTATTGCTATTGTTGGCTCTAACGGTGCAGGAAAAACAACTTTTTGCAAAATCCTTGCTGGCGAGATCGACTTTGACGGAAAACTCACGATGGGACACAATGTCTCCCTGAACTACTTTGCACAGCATCAGACCGAGAACCTCTCACAGGAAAAAAGCATCTATATGGAGATGATGGATTCCGCCCCCTCATCAGAAGCACAGAAAAAGGTGCGGGATATTCTCGGGTGTTTTCTTTTCAGCGGAGACTCGGTCAATAAAAAAATCAGAGTGCTTTCGGGCGGAGAAAAGTCAAGGGTCGCCCTTGCAAAAATCCTCCTTCAGGCATCAAATCTACTGATCATGGATGAACCGACCAACCATCTCGACATGCGCTCAAAAGAGATGCTGATTGATTCGCTTGAATACTATGACGGCACACTGCTGATTGTCAGCCACGACCGATACGTCCTCGACAGCCTGGTCAACAAGGTGGTTGAGATCAAAAACGGAACACTTCAGCTCCACCTTGGCACGTATGCCGAATATCTTGAAACCGCTGAAAAAGCCATAGAGGCAGAACGCAGGAAGGAAG
>JAAXUM010000155.1 GCA_013336025.1 Chlorobiaceae bacterium | reverse complement strand
CTGCTCACCGCCGGGACAGCACGAGGCATCCTGCATGCAAAAACAGAAAATTCGCCACTAAACCGGTTCATTATTCCCGCCAACAATCTTGACGGTCTCATCGAGAAAGATATAGTTCTGAACTATTAAGCCACACCCCACATTAAAAAAGAGGGTATGCATTATTTTAAAATGCATACCCTCTTTTTTAATGTAGCCTGAAACAATCTCTAACAAGACACTTGACCGACAGCTTCAACAGACTGTTTTAATTCATCCGGCAACAGGTTCATCAGGATTATGCCCTATCGGCTCAATCCTCACATTGGCTGTACCTGACCCGAGAAGGCCGATCTGCTTTGCCGCACCTATGGAAAGATCAATTATACGACCCCGGACAAAGGGCCCCCTGTCATTTATGCGTACAACAACATCCTTACCGTTTCTGAGATTGATGACCCTGACCCAGGTACCAAAAGGCAACGAAGGATGTGCGGCAGTGAGTTCATTCATATCAAAGGTTTCACCATTGGCAGTCCTTCGCCCGTGAAACTGATTGGAATAATATGATGCCTTGCCTTCAGCAACACGTAATAAAGCCCTGGTTTTTGGCTGATCCGACACCATGCCGGAATTAGTGGATGATTGTGAGTTGGTTATGGATTGAATGGAGAAGCCCGGCAGCTGCGCAGAACTGAACGCCGGAAAAGTAAGCTGAAATGCGGTATACCAGACCCCTATCAGAAGGGCATAAAATGGGATGGTGAAATTTCGTTTTTCATCTCTCATTGTGCTAAGGTTTAGTTATCCGTCCCTTAAACAGCATGCAAAAGAACAGGAAAATGAATAAATATCAGAATTATTATCCAACAGGCAAAGTTATTGCCTATCCTTTAATATAAGATATTTTCCGATGAATATCCAAACAGGTGACTAAAACTCACCAGAAAACGGCTTTAAGTTCATTTTTTCTCGAATTCTCATGAAATATCCGCCTGTTTTTAGTAGCGCTTTGCTACTTTAGTAAGCAAAATAAAAAATATTGATCCGGCATTGAAATCACACAGATGCATATTATTCATCGTATATTCATAATAACAACGGCGTTACTTCTGATTTTTGCTTTCAACGCTCTCGGAGAATCACCTGATGATTTTATTGAAGCCGGCATCATTAAAGGCCGTTCCGGAGATACATCAGGAGCTCTCGATGATTTTAACAGGGCACTTGTTCTCAACCCGAAAAATTCAGGGGCATACTACAACAGAGGGTTGGTAAACAGCCTGCTTGGAGATTTCAGGGCTGCCATTGCGGATTATTCCAGCGCTATCAAGCTGAACCCGCAATTCCCGGGCGCATATAATAACAGAGGCTTTGCTCATGCAGCAACAGGCAATTATATGGCCGCTATCAGCGATATATCCAAAGCCATTAGGCTTGAACCATTTGTTCCTGAGCTTTATAATAACAGAGGAACAGCTAAAATGTCTTTGAACGACTACATCGGAGCCATTCAGGATTTCACAAAAGCGGCAAAACTTAACCCTAAACTTGCTGGCGCCTTTAACAACAGAGGACTTGCAAAAAGCCTTAGCGGAAACACAACGGGTGCCATTGAAGATTTCACGCTTGCACTCGTCCGCGATCAGAAATATGACGCTGCATGGTATAACCGGGGAAATGCGCGTCTTTCCTCAGGAGATTTCAATGGAGCGATAGAGGATTACCAGAAAGCCCTTCTTCTTCAACCGGAACTTATAGAAGCCTATAACAACAGGGCTTTTGCCAAAGCCTCACTTGGCGATTATAAGGGTGCTGTTGATGATATGAACATATTGATAGCTAAAGGAACGGACAATGCCATGACTTATTATAACCGGGGATTGGCAAAAAAAATGCTGGGTGACCTGAAAGGAGCTATTGCCGATTTTCAAAAAGCATCTACCCTTGGCGATACACTTTCAGCTTCAGCACTGCATGAACTGATCAAATAGCATTGCTCTCCGTCTGACAAGCACCTCTCTTTTATTGTCAGTAAAGGGTTTGAGCTGAAATCCTTTTATCCTTCCGTCTCTCAAACATTTTATTCACGACAATTTATAGAGCTTTCAAAACTTATAACAGACCGAAAAGCGTTAAGGTAAAAAAGAGGTATATCTTTCCAAACTCATAACTCTCTTTTTTATGCGACTCATTCTCATGACGGGTAAAGGCGGCGTCGGCAAAACATCAATGGCGGCGGCAACAGGGTTACGGTGCGCAGAACTTGGATATAAAACCCTTGTTCTCAGTACCGACCCCGCACATTCACTGGCCGACAGTTTTGATATGCCACTCGGCCATAACCCCAACAGGGTCTGCGATAATCTCTGGGGGGCAGAGCTTGATGTGCTCCAGGAGCTCGAACAGAACTGGGGCACCGTAAAACGATATATAACAGGAGTTCTTCAGGCAAGAGGGCTTGAAGGTATACAGGCAGAAGAACTTGCCATCCTTCCCGGAATGGATGAAATTTTCGGACTTGTCAGAGTCTTTCGCCACCACAAGGAGGGTGATTACGATGTGCTTATCATCGATTCAGCACCAACTGGAACCGCATTGCGGCTTTTAAGCATTCCCGAAGTAGCCGGCTGGTATATGAGAAGACTTTACAAGCCATTTGAAAAAATCGCAGTCTATCTCAGACCTCTTGTAGAACCGATATTCAGACCTCTTGCGGGCTTTTCACTGCCGGACAAAGAGATGATGGATGTGCCGTACGAATTTTATGAAAAAATTGACGCTCTCGGAAAGATTCTTACCGACCACGCCGTCACATCCGTCCGACTTGTCACCAACCCTGAAAAGATGGTTATCAAGGAGTCCCTGCGAGCTCATGCCTATCTTGGCCTTTATAACATCGCTGTTGATCTGGTTATTGCCAATAGGATAATACCTCCTGAGGTCACCGATCCCTATTTCACATTCTGGAAAGAGAATCAGAAGCTCTACCGACAGGAAATCCAGGATAACTTTGCCCCTCTGCCGGTCAAGGAAGTTCCGCTCTATTCGCGTGAAATATGCGGCATGCAAACCCTCGAAAAACTCAAGGAGCTGCTTTATGGTAACGAAGACCCTGCACAAGTCTATTATCAGCAGCAGACATTTCAGATAAAACAGACAACTGACGGGTTCACTCTGCAACTTTATCTCCCCGGCATTCCAAAGGATCAGATTCAGTTGGGAAAAAACGGTGACGAGCTGCATATCCGAATAGGCAATCACCGCCGCAACATGGTTCTTCCTCAAGCACTCGCATCACTGAAAACCTCCGGAGCGGAAATGGATGGAGATCACCTCACCATCCGTTTTGTGGAACCATAAAACCGGCCTTTGATTTTTTTATTTGTAAATAACTGTTAAAAAAAAGTAAGTTAAAGACTTTCAAAATTGATTATAACTGTTAAACAGTCCGGTAACCGGCCGGAAAGGAGGTCGAGATGATGCAATTCAGGGTTGGTGATCCCATTGTTTACCATAAGCCAAAAACATCCCTTAGCCCAGGACGTCGGGCAAAGCAGGTATACCCTCTCCAGCACGGCGAAGACTATCATTATGTCGTAGACAAATTCTGGACAGTTTCACAGGTAAACAGTGACGGAACAGTTGAAGTAACAACCAGAACGGGTAAAAAGCATCTGCTTGAGGCTTCCGATCCGAATATTTGCAAAGCTCGCCTCCTTCAGCACTTCCTCTTCCGAAAGCGCTTTCCGTCTTTAGCTGAATTACTGTAACGCCAGTTCCGATACAGCAGTTTACTACACTGACGAAAACACTTTTTCCCATGATTTACAACGGCAAATCAGCCCAGTAACAACGGACAAAAGGAACAGGACAACTCAACCAGCAACTACTGGACTGCGTGCTATGCGTGGTTTCAGTTTGCAACTATAAATGCGGCCATATTTTCATCTCCGCTTTTATGGGCGAATCTCTCTGTTTCTGCTTATCCCGACATATCAACTGCTTCAAGACGAATCTTGCATACAACTGAAAAAATCAGTTACTTTTTCCGTGTAATAAAACGGTAATGCGCCTCATTATCATAAGGGCACCGCTGTTTATTATCGAGAGAAAACAAGGTACAAGGCAGATGGAGTTACGACTTGCCGGAACCAATGCGGAAATCAGGTTTCGGAACAACTAAACCGGTGTGCAATAAAATTCTCCATCAGGTTTTCATCGTACACGTTTGAATGCTTTGGAAACAAAAAAAGCTGCCTCATAATTCGAATTATAAGGCAGCTGCATGATAACCTCCGGCAATGTCAGAGCGAAGCAATCAGAATGTGGAACAAATTTATTGCATCCGACCTAAGGCTTTACAAATATCGCGCCCCTTACGATCGCCCAGCTCTGCGTTGCATTCTTTCCTGACGGCAGAATGGTTTCAGGTGAGATGATCGTATTTTTAAGATTAGGCTCCATGAGATTTGCCCCCGACAGATTTGCCCCTGACAGATTTGCTCCTTCAAGATCAGTCTCAAAGAGTGCAGCTCCGGCGAGGTTCGCTCCGCTGAGATTGGCATCCTGGAGCATGGCTCCGAACAGGTTTGCTCCTGATAAATTTGCATTGCTCAAATCAGCACCTTCCATAAAAGCACGATCAAGACTTGCTCCGGATAAATTTGCGCCATGGAGCTTAACCTTTTTCATATCTGCTTTCTGGAAATTGGCTTTACTCAGATCAGCCCCCTCCATCATGGCCTCATCAAGATTTGCATCCTCAAAATCAGCACCGGGCATCGACGCCTTCTGCAGGTTCACGCCCTTCAGCTTTGCATTTTCAAGTTTTTCCTCCTTCAACTCTATTTTCAACTCAGGATTGGCAGCGCGCATGGTATTCCAGGTTTCGACATCATCTACCATCAGCGCTTGCTGCTGCTGACTGCCAATCACTGCCTGACCGGAGGGAGAGGATGTGGTAGACGGCGAGTTTCGCAACCTCTAGTGCAAGGCAACCACTGTTCGCCGGGAGAGCGGGCGTACCCAACCCCCGGCGAACTTAACCATTAAATGGCATCGATCCCGACATGATCGAAGCTGCGCTCAACACAATCGAGTTCAACCTGCGCGAGCAGAACTTCGGCTCGCTACCGCGCGGCATTGTGCTCATGATCGCTGCACTGTCGACTTGGCT
>JAAXUM010000154.1 GCA_013336025.1 Chlorobiaceae bacterium | reverse complement strand
AACGTAATCTGGATAAGGGGCAGAATAAAAGTATAGGAAGAGAATGATTGCCATGGTTCGCTCTGTTCCTCCATATTGTTGAAACGGAATGCTCCGAAATACCGTGCGTCAGGATCTTTTGTGGCAATTGAACGGGTAAGCTCGGTAAAACCTGATGCGTTTGTGGCCTGCGAGTTTTGTTCTATGCAATCGGCCGTGCCGAGTCCGGCGACCGAATAGTTTTTTTCCCGGTTCATCCAGTACAGCCTGGGGAACAGATCCTGTCGGTTAAGCCAGTCAAGCGTGTCGAGCGCAAGAAGCGGCTGGCTGAAGGTCAGGAGTGAGCCTGACCGGCTTCCTTCGAATTGAGATGCAGCAGTCTCTTTAAACCGCTCAATCTCATGCAGAAGACTCTCAATGGCCTTTTGCAGGGGAAGTTGGTTGTTATCGGGAATAATGGTATGGCGCTTGTCACTCATATGCGTTTATCGGCATTAAAACTCCCGGGCATGACGGTTGTGCTCACTTCTCATGTTCCGTGATGTCCACAGAAACGTTGACTTTCAGCCGGCTCGGCAACATACCGCACCGGAACTCCGAAAAAACGTTGCTTTCAGTTTTTTGGCTACTGCACACTATCTGTTTTTTGCAGATGGTTTTTCAGTGAGACGGCAAGATAATTGTTTTTGTTTACAAGCCAGTTATAAATTTCCAAAGCCTCAGCGTTTCGGCCTGTACGTGTATAGCAGAAGCCGAGATTATAGTATGCATCTTCAAATGAGGTGCTGGTTGCAATTGCCTTTCGATACGCAGCAATTGCCGGTTCGTATTGTTTCATCTGAAGGTAGACGTTGCCGACATCGTAATTTCGTAAAGAGTCTTCAGGAGAGAAAGAGAGGTAGGTGTTGAAATACTTCAGCGCCCGTTCATATTTTTTCTGATTGAAAGCAATTGCCCCAAGCGCTGCATAGGCCTCTTCAAGTTTGGGATCAAGCGCGAGTGCATCAGTAAAAGCTTTATCGGCTTCAACGTACTGCCTGTTTCGAGCGTAAGCCGTACCGAGCTTTATGTTTGCATCGGCATCTCCGGGATTTTTCCAGACCTCCTGCTGCAGCGAACTTATTTCCTTTGACTGTTTGTTGCAGGAAACAAGAACCATCATCCCTGATAAAAGAATGAGCGGAAGAAAAAGATTTTTACCAGCCCGTAATTGTTTTAATAAACCATTCATAAAAAGTAATATAATGACTGTATCGTTATCTGAAAATGTTTGTTGGTCGCCCTGATCCCATGTCGAACGGATTGGAATGGTACCGCATGAATCATGATGTCATGATAGTGAAATAAAGCGATCATCAGCCGATTTTCCCGCTTAAAAAATTATGGCATATCAGTTGTCACACAAAACAATATTATTTTTCAGTATCTATGAAAAACGAATTCCATGTTGTTGGTATGAGGTGTTCAAACTGCGAACTGCTTGTGAAAGAAGCACTTGAAGAGCTCGATGGCGTTGAAAGTGCGTCTCCATCACATCAGACGGGAACGGTGGAGGTTCAGTATGATCCCGATAAGGTCTCCATTGCAGCCTTGCAGGCGGTTATCGAGCAGCAGGGATTCAGTGTAAACGAGTGACGAAAATTCATAGCTATGGCCATTGAAAAATCCGATCGTCTGGCAGTGCTTATCGATGCCGATAATACACAGCCGTCAATTATTGAAGGCCTGCTTGCAGAAATTGCAAAATATGGCACCGCAAACGTCAAGCGCATCTATGGTGACTGGACCTCAACGTCGCTGAGGGGGTGGAAGGAAATTCTGCTTGAACACTCCATACAGCCGATTCAGCAGTTCGGGTACACCAAGGGAAAAAACGCCACGGACAGCGCCATGATCATCGATGCCATGGATCTCCTCTATACCGGGAAGTTTCATGGCTTCTGCATTGTGTCGAGCGACAGTGATTTTACCAAGCTTGCATCGCGCATCAGGGAGTCGGGACTCACCGTGTACGGATTCGGAGAAAAAAAGACCCCTTCCCCGTTCGTCTCAGCCTGTGACAAGTTTATCTATACCGAGGTTTTACGTGCCAAGACGAATGAGAATGAGGGTATAGCAAAAAAATCGGCGGCAGAGATGAAGCAGGATACCAAACTCGTCCGCCTTTTACGAAATGCTGTCGAAGCCTCTTCGGATGAAAGCGGATGGGCGCATCTGGCAACGACCGGCAGCAATATCGCAAAGCAGTCACCTGAATTCGATCCGCGCAACTACGGCTACAGCAAGCTGGGAGAGCTTCTGGCTGCAACAAAATTATTCGATCTCGAAGAACGGATTATCGGCGAAGGGCACTCGAAGGCTATCTATGTGCGAGATAAACGAAAAAAGTCTGATACATAAAAGCACCTGAACAAAAACATGTCATAAGGAGGTCACTCTCATGAAACCACTCAAGGCGTTACTGCTATTGCTTTTTCTTGTCGCATCGCTTCCGTTTCGGGATGCCGTTGCTGTGGATCTGCCCGGTTCAAAGGATCATCCTCTGCTGAGGCGGTTTGCAGGATCGGAAATTGTCGGGTACCAGGTCAAGCGGTTTGACGAATACGAACTGCAGACATCGACGTTCAGTCGCTATAACTTTGCGACAAAAAAACGCGAGTATGTAAAGCCTCTGCTGAAGCCTGAAGGAAGGCTGACCCGAATCTGGTACGAGGCAGCCGGTGATTACGGCTCGCTCGAAATATACCGGAACTACCTCAATGAGCTCAGGGCAAAGGGTTTTGTTATCCTGTACGACTCCAAAAAAGACCCGGCAGCCATCGGGTGGATCAACTATCTTGCTCCATTCGGCTCCATGGATCTTCAGACCAATCGCAGCAATTACGTGTTTTATGCTGCTGAAAAGGGCGGGATCTGTGTCGCAAGCGCAAAAAAGAGCCGCCCGGAAGGCGATGTCTATGTGCAGTTGATCGCCGTAGAGTGGGGGAAGAACGACCAGGTTTACAAGGCAAAACGGGGGGCCTATATCGCGGTTGATGTTGTTGAGACCCAGCCGATGGTTCAGAAAATGGTGACGGTCAGTGCCGACCAGATGACCCAGGCAATAACGTCGACAGGAAGAGTATCGCTGTACGGCATTTATTTTGATACCAACAAGGCCGATATAAAGCCAGCCTCTGCACCGGCGCTGGCTGAAATTGCCAAACTCATGAAAAGTCAGCCCGCACTGAAACTTCATGTGGTCGGTCATACGGATAATATCGGAGGGTATGAATTTAACATGGGCCTTTCAAAACGCCGCGCTGACGCTGTTGTTGCCACGCTCGTAAGGGATCACGGCATTGCGGCTGCCCGTCTTGCGTCTAACGGAGTAGCCTATCTCGCTCCTGTTGCACCCAATACAGCGGAAGCTGGCCGGGCAAAAAACCGGCGTGTTGAGCTGGTTCCGAGATAAGGCTGTAGAAACGGACAACAAAAAAGGCACTGCTTGTCGCAGTGCCTTTTTTGTTGTTTTCTGCGGAGCTGACGGGGCTCGAACCCGCGACCTCCTGCGTGACAGGCAGGCGCTCTAACCAAACTGAGCTACAGCTCCCTTCACTGAAAGAGCTGTTAATGTAAGCAGCCCCGGCATAACATCCAAAATTTTTTTTATCCGGCAGCAACTATCATTTTCTTTTTTTGGCGATGGCAGGGGGGGAGCCCGGGATGCGGTGAACAGACGAAAGCCATCTCTGTTTTATCGTGAGTGGTTCGCATGCAGGCGGAGGGCGTACAGAAATCCGGGAGGTATAAGGCGCTCCGGATAAAAGGTTTGCTTACTGTTTTCATTGAAAGATTTGTATTTTTAATCTTTGATCCTGATGCAGCATTTGCTGCAAACAGGTTTCTCTTGTTGGATAAGTTTTTTTAACAACAGGGCAATAATACATCATGACCGCCACTGAGCAGAGAAATTCGTTGTCGATTACCGATAATCGCACAGGAAAAAGTTACGAAGTGCCAATTCAAAACGGTACCATCAGTACCATGGATCTCCGCCAGATCAGGGCTGATGAGGAGGATTTCGGCCTGTTAGGCTATGATCCCGGTTTTCTTAATACAGCATCCTGCAAAAGCCGCATTACCTTTATCGATGGTGATCAGGGTATTCTTCGCTACAGAGGCTATCCCATTGAGCAGCTTGCCCTGAACAGCTCTTTTCTTGAAACCTCCTACCTCCTGATCAAGGGAGAGCTTCCTGATAAGGAACGCCTTGCAGTCTGGACATACAACATCCGTCACCATACCATGACCCATGCCAATATCATCAAGTTCATGGATGGTTTTCGTTACGATGCTCATCCAATGGGAATTCTGGTGGGGACAGTAGGAGCGCTTTCCACTTTTTACCGTGACGCAAAGGATATCAACAGCGAAGAGTCACGTAAACTTCAGGTACGGCGTCTTATCGGGAAGATCCCGACCCTTGCCGCCATGAGTTTTCGTCACAGTCTGGGATTCCCCTACGTGTTGCCGGACAATGATCTCAGTTATGCCGGTAATTTTCTCTCGATGATGTTCAAAATGACCGAGCAGCGATATAAACCTAATCCTGTGCTTGAACGGGCACTCGATGTGCTGTTCATTCTCCATGCCGATCACGAGCAGAACTGTTCCACCAATGCCGTTCGCGCAGTCGGAAGTTCAGGCGTTGACCCCTATACGGCGATTGCGGCCGGGTGCGCAGCACTTTACGGGCCTCTGCACGGAGGAGCAAATGAGGCGGTTATTCACATGCTTATAAAAATCGGCTCTGTTGACAAGGTTCCCGAGTTTATCAAATCGGTTAAGGATGGCGAGGGACGCCTTATGGGATTTGGCCATCGGGTCTATAAAAACTACGATCCGAGAGCAAAAATAATCAAGGAAATCGCTTTTCAGGTTTTTGAAGAGACAGGAAAGAATCCGCTGCTTGAAATTGCTCTGGAACTTGAGCGCATTGCTCTCGAAGATGATTATTTTGTCAGCAGGAAACTCTATCCTAATGTTGATTTCTACTCCGGTCTGATCTATCAGGCCATGGGGTTCCCCATGGATATGTTTCCGGTGCTTTTTGCCATAGGCCGAATTCCCGGCTGGCTGTCGCAGTGGATCGAGCATGTCAAGGACAGCGAGCAGAAAATTGCGCGTCCACGTCAGATTT
>JAAXUM010000396.1 GCA_013336025.1 Chlorobiaceae bacterium | reverse complement strand
TAGTAATAGCCTTTTTTCTTTTTGTCGTAATCAATCGGAGCATCCAGCATGTCACGCATGTACACGATATCGCGCTGGATGCTCTTGCTGCTCACTTCAAAGTGGCAGGCAACTCTGGTGCAGTTCGGGTAACAGTTATTGCGGAGTTCCCGGTCGATATGCTGTATGCGAACCAATGGTGGTCTTGACTGTCTCATTGCTGGAATGCTTCAGGTTAAGGAAACAACATACAGAGAGACATAGGACAAAAGCTGTCCTACAAAGAAAACACTTTCACAATATCACCAAAAAATACATTTATCAAGTAAAATATTCCGCCTTTCAATCTGTTCAGCGCCATAACGCAGGAACAACGAACTTCCCTGTTTCAATCAACATAAGCTGAAGAAACAAACCAGTCGCGGTGTACCGGGTTATGTAAGCGTTTTTCAGGGATTGACTGCCGGTTATAAAAGAATAGGATGGAAGGCAAACGAGAACGCTCCTCCTGGACGGAGCAGGATTTTCACCCTGCCCACGTCCACAAGGAAGCTGCTTCTGCAGCATGGTCTTGTGTCAGAAACTCTGCGTTAAGCCGATATTAAAGGAACGGCCCTGTCCTGCAACCGATTCAATGACTCCCTTTCGTTTGCTTACGAGAAAATTATCGTAGTTGATTCCTCCAAGCGGGAGATAATAGAACTTGTCGAACAGGTTTGTTATACCAAACTCAACATTCAGGTTCTTCCACTGGTAAGCGGAACGAAGATTGACCAATGCGTAACCTCCTGTTGAGAGCTCAAAGCGGTCTGGATCGACATCGGACTTTCTGTCGACAAGTTGCAGTTCAACTCCATTTGTCCATCCATTGACGCTCTGTTCGAGCACAAGATAAAGATTCAACGGCATGATATGGTAGAGGCTGTTGCCGGTTTCGCGGTTTTCACCCTGCACATAGCCTATCGTGCCGCGAAGCTGTCCTTTACCCATGCTGCTGTTGTCCCAGAGCCCGACTTTGCCCGAAATATCAATACCATACAGCAAGGCATTGTGATTGGTGAATTGAAGAACCCTACGGGTTTCCGTACCGCCCGGCCATGTTTTGACGATTCCTGTCGGTTTTACCCCGATATAATCATCAACATAGGTGTAGTAAGGCGTAACCTTCAACTCCCACTCTTTGCGATCACTGTCGTGCCAGTCTGCTGAAATACTGAAGGTATGAGCAACCTCTGGATCGAGATTGAGATTTCCCACATATCCGTTTCCATCTCCGAACCAGTTCACCATGCCGCTGGCCATCCACATTTTCGACCATGCATAGCGTTCATAGAGATTGGGAGAACGGGTTTTACGTGAGTACCCTATCTCATAGGTTCCGGTTTGACCCGGCTCATACCGAAGCAGCATTGAGACATCCCAGTTGCTGTCGTTGCGTTCATGATCTTTTGCGTTAAAGTTAACAGCATCGGCAGCATACATCATGTTGTACCCCTGCACGTCGCCAGCGTCCATTTGCACCATGTCGTGGCGTACGCCGAGAATCGTTGTCACCTGTTTGCTGAATTTCCTCTCCCATTCAGCAAACACACTGAACCTGTCGCGACGTCCGTCATTGATGTTGACGAAGGTGTTTGGCCACATCGACGGGTATCCTGGCACAGGAGGCCACCAGTCGTTCAGGGTGAATCGGTGAAACTCGGTACCGAGGCGAAGAGTGTTCTCTTTGGCGAATGGAAGCTCAGCCGTCAATGAACCGCCCAGATCTATGCCTCGAGTAATCATAGGCATATAAGGCATCATCACCGGCGGGGTCAGGTTGATCGGCAATTTATCATCGCCGGAATCCATCTTGTGCCAGGTATTCTGCCAGTAAGCCTTTGCATCGAGTTTTCCCCAGTCAAAAAGGCCTTTGAAGCCGATATTGACAAATGATGCATCGTTACCGATCATGTCCATCCACTCGTTGACAAACCCCTGTTTTGGAATCCATTGATGCCCGGCT
>JAAXUM010000153.1 GCA_013336025.1 Chlorobiaceae bacterium | reverse complement strand
AATGTTCGGAAGACATTCGGCAATCCAGGGTTCGAGCAGCCCTGCGTATCCAATGGTTGCAATGGTTTTCTGAAGCCCGAGGTACAGGAATCCGATAAAAAGGGTGATGCTGAATTCCGCGGCTTTTCCTCCCCGTTTTCTTACGGTCGAGAGCGGAACGCCGATAAGGATGCTGACCAGCGAAGCAAAGGGAAAGGCTATTTTAGCGTGAAGTTTTACTTTTGCACGGTCAAGACCTGAAAAGCCGGCTTTGTCTTTTTCGCGGGTGTACCGGTAGTGTTCGAGAATATTCATTTCATCCGGCTGAACATTCAGTTTCCTGAGTGATTTCAGCGACATGGCCATACCGAGGGTGTCGTGACCGGGGTTGAGATGGTATTGTTCACTATTTCCGGTAAATGAGCGGCTTGAGGTCTCTTTGAGCACCCATTTATGCAGGGTCTGGTCGAAAATCATCTCCGGCGCATCCATTCTTGTTGCAAGGCGTGTTCCGTTGAACTGTTCAATCGATACATGCAGCCCTTTGGATTGATTGATGAGAAGTTCTCCGATCGAGACAATCCGGTTGCCGGATTCAAGAATGTGCATGTTGTTGTTGGGTTGCAGATTCTGTGTCCGATGGAAATAGGTGCGTTCGAATGCGATTTTGTCTGCGGCGGCTGCAGGTCCAAGCCAGCATGCGTTGAGCATGTTGATGGAACAGATGATCAGGCCGCCGAGAATAAACGGTCTCAACAGTTGATTCAGGCTGATGCCGGCGCTTTTGATAGCGGAAAGTTCGCTCATTGCGGATAGTTTTCCTGCAACGAGAATCGAGGAGAGGAGTGCTGCGACAGGGGAGGTGACCAGCAGGGTTGAGGGGATTGAAGAGAGATAATACCCGGTTATTTTTCCCGGTCCAATGCCCAGGTCGATAAATTCATCAAGATTTTCGACCATGCTGATAAGGATAAAGAGAGCGATAAAGGCTGCGGATGCAAAAAAAAACGAGACGGCAAACTGTCTGAAAATGTAACGGTCAAGCAGTTTCATGGAACATGTTTTATTTTTTTAATCCGCAGCCGGAGAGATGGAGTCGCTCCTCGTTGTTCAATATCCGAAAATTTCTTCAAGGGACAGCTGTTTAACCTCACCATACTTTTTAAGGGTGTTCATATCGAGATTTTCTGTTTTGCCAAGAACAAGCATGACATGTTTTTTGTCTCTGAAATGCTTGTGATGGAATTTCTCAATGTCGTCAAGCGTCATTGTTGCGGCATGTTCATAGATGTTTTTCCGGATGTCATAGTCTATTCCAAGACGGCACGCCTCTTCATAGTTGAAGAGCACTTCGGTTCTTGTCAGTCTCTCTGTGGAGATTTTTTGGAGAATACCGTTTTGGGCAGAAGCAAAGAGATCAGGTGATTTCGGCAGTTCGTGCATCAGGTGCTGAATGCCTTCAAGCGCTTCCGGCAGCTTGTCTGCCTGCGTGCCGATATAGCTGAAGATATAGTTGTGCCTGTTGTTGAGTTTCGGAGTACGGTATACGGAAAAAACGGAATAGGCAAGGGCTTTGGCTTCGCGAAGCTCCTGAAAAACCACAGACGACATTCCGCCTCCATAGTACTCGTTGAACAGGGTTATCTCCGGTACCATTTCCGGACTGTACAGATCATCCCGTGAGAGGATTATCACTTCGGCCTGGGTCATGTCATAATCAACGATATAGACCATATTTTTCTGCTGCTCAAGCTCAGGGTAGGGATCGGCAGCGGGATAGGGTTTGAACGTCCCGGGGTAGTGGCGGACGGTGTGCAGCTCGGAAAGGATCTCTCCGGATGTTGCCGGCCCGTAATAGAGCACCCGATGACCGTGCTCCATGAGGTTTTGTATTTCGTCGAGCAGTTCGCCGGATGTTACCGTATTGAGCTCACTGTTTGAGAGCACGTTGGTGTATGGTGATGAAGCTCCGTATTTGCCGTAGTTCGTCATGGCCTCAAAAAGGATTTTCTTTTTTGAGAGCTTGTCGTCGGCCCGTTCCTTAAGGACGCCTTCCTTGAGTTTTTGCAGTGCGCTCTCGTCAGGACGAGCGTCAGTCAGAAGTTTTTCAAGCAGCCGGATCGCAGCAGGAAAGTTTTTCTGCAGTCCGGAGAGTTGAAGATAGACGAAATCGTCTGAGGTAAACGCTGAAAAGCTTGCTCCGATTTTATAGAGTTCCTGACTGAATTCCGCAGGTGTGTAATCAGACGACCCGAGGTAGGAGAGGTAATCGAGTGCAAGATCAATTTTTCTGTTGCGGCTCTTTCCCATATCAAAAACGTAGTAGAGCGAGAACAGCTCGTTTTCCCGGTTTTGCAGGTAGTGGAGTTTGACGTTTGGGTTTACATCGAAAAATCCGATGTCGTGCTTGTAGTCGAGGAACCGTGGTTCCGTTTTTTCTGAAGGCTGCGCAAGAAGGTTTTCGGCAAATTTTGAAGAGCTGTCCCGATTGACCTTGATTGGCGTGATCGGGGGTTTCTGAATTTTCGCTTCACTTTTTTCCTTTCCATGCTGCTTGTAGATCGCCACATAGTTTTCGTTGTAGTGTGTCTGGGCAAACGCTACAAGCTGTTCTTTGGTGATCTTGTCGAGTCGTTCAATCTGGCTGGTATATTCATTCCATGCAGTTCCCATAATAAATGCATCGACATAGGCTTCTACTCTTCCCCGGTTGCTTTCGTACAGTTTGAGCTGCTCGATTTTAAGGTCGTTGATTGTGGCAACGAGCAACCAGTCGGGAAAATTGCCTTTTTTGAGCTGTTCAAGCTGCTCAAGCAGCAGTGTTTTTACCTGGTCGAGGCTTTGCCCCTCTCTTGGTTTGGCGCTCAGAATATGTGCGGAATAGTCTTTCATCATGACCAGCATTGAGCCTGCGTCAAGTACTTTTTGCTGCTGGTTCAGATTCAGGTCGATGATGCCTGCTGTCTGATTGAAGAGAATTTTGTCGATCAGAGTAATATAATCTGTATCATGGCTGTTGACGCCGTTGAAACGAAATCCTATGACGAGCTCCTCGGATTCGGGACCTTTTACTTTTTCGATGATCGGCCTGCTGATCGGAGGTTCGACAGGCGGCGTGAACACAGGGATGGATTTCGGTTCAAGAACGGAGAACTTTTTATCGATGAGCCTGATGGTTTCATCGGGGTCAAAATCACCGGCTATACAGAGCGCCATATTGTTGGGCACATAATAGGTGCGGTAATATTCCAGAACGTTTTTTATTGAGGGGTTTTTAAGGTGTTCGGCTTTGCCTATCGTTGTCTGGGTTCCGTAGGTGTGTGTTTTGAACAGTCCGGCAAAGAGGCTCTCCCATATTTTGCGGCTGTCACTGTCCATCGTCATATTTTTTTCTTCATAGACGGTTTCAAGTTCAGTATGAAATAACCGCATGACCGGATTGCGGAACCTTTCGGCTTCTATCGTAAGCCACTGATTGAGTTTGTTGGAGGGAATATCATTGATGTATACGGTCTGTTCAACCCAGGTGTATGCATTGGTTCCCTGAGCACCGATGGAATTCAGGAGCTTGTCGTATTCATTGGGTACGGTATATTGTGCTGCGGCATTGGAGAGCGTGTCGATATCGCGGTAGATTGCGGCTCTTTTTGCCGGGTCGGTTGATTTTCTGTACTCCTCGTACAGGGAGATGATTTTTTCGAGTTCGGCATGTTCTTTTTCATAATTCAGCGAGCCGATCGAGTCGGTTCCCTTGAAAAGCATGTGTTCGAGATAGTGTGCCAGACCGGTTGTTTCTGCCGGGTCATTTTTGCTTCCTGCTCTGACAGCAATAGAGGTATAGATTCGGGGTTCGTCGTGATAGGGACTCATGTATACCGTCAGCCCGTTTTTCAGCGTGTAGATTCGTGTGTGCAGAGAGTCGCCGGGAACAGTTGTGAAAGGGTGATTTTTTTCGTCGTTTATCATTGATTTGCATGAAATAAGGTTCAGGAGGAGGATCGCAACTATAAGAGCAGGAATACCTTTTTTACCTGGTGTTGGACAAATTAGCGGCATGAAAAATACTAAAAATGGGATTTAAAGCGCATAATTCCAACATTTGAGAGGTTGTTCTGTTTTGATTGCCCATGAGAGGGCGTGTATGGTACTTGAAAAAAAAGTGCAGGTGCCTTCATCAGCCCGGTATTACTATTTGGCTATGAAGAACTAACAATAACCGTTATTAGTTCTTTATGCAACCGTTATGTTTTATAAAGGGAGACCGCTGTTGCATGGTCGGGAGTTCCGAAACGGAGTTTTACGAAGATTTTCCGGACCTGCACGGATGTGTAATCCGGGCGGGGAAGTAATGTAAGGGCCATAAGAAGGAGATTATCAGGGTTATGCATGGTATGACAGATGGAACATACAGGCTGGTGAGTGAATACGATCCTAAAGGTGATCAGCCGAAAGCTATTGTGGGCTTGACCGACGGTGTTTTACGCGGAGACCGGTGGCAGACCCTTCTCGGGGTTACAGGATCGGGAAAAACCTTTACGGTTTCCAATGTCATTGCGCAGGTTGACAAGCCGGTACTGGTTATGAGCCATAACAAAACGCTTGCTGCCCAGCTTTACGGGGAACTCAGGCAGTTTTTTCCCGACAATGCCGTTGAGTATTTCGTAAGCTATTACGATTTCTATCAGCCGGAGGCATATCTTCCCGCTCTTGACAAGTATATCGCAAAAGATCTTCGTATTAATGATGAAATCGAGCGGTTGCGCCTGAAGACTACCAGTTCGCTGCTCAGCGGACGCAGGGACGTTATTGTCGTGAGTTCGGTAAGCTGTATCTATGGTCTTGGTTCTCCCGATGAGTGGAAGTCACAGATTCTTGAATTGCGATCAGGCATGGAAAAAGATCGGGATCTTTTTCTTCAGGAGCTTGTTTCGCTTCATTATATCAGGGATGATGTTGACCCGGGGCCCGGGAAATTCAGAGTCAGGGGGGATATCATCGATCTGGTTCCGGCTCATGAGGAACTTGCGCTCAGAGTGGAATTTTTCGGTTCGGAAATTGAAAGCCTGCAGACGTTCAATATTCAGAGCGGTGAACTGCTTGGCAAGGATACGTATGCATTCATCTATCCTGCACGACAGTTTGTTGCCGAAGCTGAAACCCTCAAACAGGCTATGGTTGCCATTGA
>JAAXUM010000395.1 GCA_013336025.1 Chlorobiaceae bacterium | reverse complement strand
TGCGTGACGGGTCCTGGCTGTGAGAAACAACAAGAAAAAGAGCGGCTCCCCCTTCTTCAAAATGAACCGTAGCTCCAAAACGGGTGTAAATATCTGACGGCACAGGCTCTCTTTTGTTCTTTTTATAGTTTTTTAAAGTTAACAATTTCTAAGAGAAGAAAAGAGAACAATTCGCCTTTTACACCCTCCAATAATTTCCTTATTACGATTACTGACGTAAGATTAAGGGCTTTTTGCTTTTTTCTTACTCCCTCCCTGCTTTTCATTGGGAGAATTGAGTTGTGAAACGGCGATGATTTTAGCGGCTATATCGGTATTGTCGTAAAACCCGGTAAATGCGGAAGCTCCGACTCCAAGAGCCATAACCTCAACAGGAAGGGCTGTATGAACATTGCTCATCCAGCCAATGCCTGCCCTGCTGTTGAGATTTCGTGTTACGGTTGTCGTGAAATCATCCGGTGCGCTTTGACGGTTCCTGTCAGATACCTGCAGGGAGATGCTCGACGAGTAGGCTTCATTGAGTGATTTGAGGTCGGCAGCAGAGAGCGCAAGGGCGGAATCGGCAGCAATGTTACCAAGTCCATAGTAGACTTTTACACTGTCAAGCGCCATGGGAAAGGATACGTTCCGGTTTTTTTTCCATATGGCAACTTTTTCAGCAAAGCGCTGCCGGGAGATTTTCTGGTAACGCAGCAAATCAAAACGCGAGTCATATCCAAGCCGGGTATTGCCGAGCGACAGGCCTCCGCATTCGTGATCAGCTGTTACGACAATCAGCGTTTGATGCTGATGCTTCCGGTAAAATGCAACGGCTTCGGCAATTGCCCGATCGAAAGCAAGAACATCACCGGCCACGGCGGCTGCATCGTTGGAGTGACAGGCCCAGTCGATTTTACCTCCTTCAACCATCATGAAAAAGCCTTTCGGGTTGTCGAGGAGACGAATCCCTTCGCGGGTAAATTCGGCAAGGGAGATCTCGTTCCGGTTCCGATCCAGTTCATGGCTCATGGCTCCCTTTTCGTCATATGCCGTATAAGCCCAGCATCCGGTTCCGCGCTTCACGCTTCTGAGTGCCTCTCTTCCGGTGACGACAGCATAGTTCCGGGATTTCATGAGATCGACAATATCACCGCGGAACAGCGGAGACTTCGTACGGTTTTCAGGAAGATTTCCGTCGGCATAGCCGCCACCGAAATAGTCAACTCCGCTTGTGAGCATCTGCAAGGCGATCTCTCCGGTGTTTTTGCGGTCGGGATTGTGAGCATAAAAGCACGCGGGCGTTGCGTCGTTAATGCCGACACTGCTGACAATACCGACTTTCATCCCCTTCATTTTTGCCATTTCGGCAATGGTTCTGAGCGTATCGTTATGATTTGCGGCCATGGAAATAGTTCCGATGCTTGTCTTGCGTCCGGTGGCAAGTGCCGTTCCGGCTGCTCCGGAGTCGGTAATGTATCGGTTTTCGGCATGGGTGGTTGCAATGCCGATTGAAGGAAAGGATTTCATGACAAGCGAGCGGCTGCCGCCATACATCGCCTCAGAAAGAGCCGTCTGTGCCGGCCCCATACCGTCGCCGATGAAGAGAAAAATATATGCGGGCGCATGAACGGGTTTCGTTATCCTGCCTGTTCCGGCAAATAGTGGTGTTGACAGCAACAGGAGAAGGAAAAGCGGAAAGGAAAACCGCGCTCTTTCTCCTGCGTTGTTCGTAACCTGTTGTTGCATGATGGTAACCGTTGGAGTGGGGGTGATCGGGATGCTCTGCAAATGTAGGAAATGATCCGGTTCCTGACTATTACAGAATCGTTAACTCTCCCCTTCCACAACCAGGGCGGCCATGTTCGCCCGATAATTAATCCGGAGCATCCCTCATCCGGAATGAGAAGCCTCCGCGCAGGATAAACGGGGGTCCGGCAAGGATGAAAAATGCAGCTGTCTTGTTGTACAGCAGTTTACACGGGTGCTCGTCAGTATAACCAGGAAATGCCG
>JAAXUM010000152.1 GCA_013336025.1 Chlorobiaceae bacterium | reverse complement strand
CGAAAATACAATGTTGATCTTGACCTTGATCGTGAGGTAGTCGCCACCATGGGTTCAAAAGAAGGGTATGTGCATCTTGTACAGGCCATTACCAATCCCGGTGATCTTGCCATGGTGCCGGATCCCTGTTATCCTATTCATTCCCAGGCATTCATTCTTGCCGGAGGCAATGTGCACCGGTTAAAGCTCGAACTGAATGATGACTATACTCTTGATGAAGAGGGCTTTTTCAGAAACATTGAAACTGCTCTCAGAGAATCTTCACCAAAACCGAAATTTCTTGTTGTCAATTTTCCCAACAATCCTACGACGGCAACGGTAGAACTCTCCTTTTACAAAAAACTGGTGGACATAGCGCGTGATGAGCGTTTTTATATTATCAGCGATATAGCCTATGCCGAAATAACGTATGATGGCTATCAGACACCCTCGATTCTTCAGGTTCCTGGAGCAAAAGATGTGGCTGTTGAAAGTTACACGCTTTCAAAAACATACAATATGGCGGGCTGGAGAGTAGGTTTTATGGTAGGTAACGCAAAACTGATCGGCGCACTTGAAAAAATCAAGAGCTGGCTTGATTATGGCACCTTTACACCGATTCAGGTTGCATCAACCATTGCCCTTACTGAAGATCAAAGCTGTGTCCGGCAAATCTGCGAGGTATACCGTAAACGTCGCGACGTCATGGTTAAAAGCTTTTCAAATGCCGGCTGGCAGGTTACAGCACCGAAAGCAAGCATGTTCATCTGGGCAAGAATCCCTGAACCCTTCCGCAGTGCAGGTAGCCTTGAATTCAGCAAAAAGCTGTTGACAGAAGGGAAGGTTGCGGTCAGCCCGGGTATCGGCTTTGGTGCATATGGAGATGAATATGTTCGGGTAGCCTTGATTGAAAATGAAGAGCGAATCAGGCAGGCAGCAAGAAATATCAGAAAATTCCTCAGGGATCATAACGCGTTGCCTGGCGATATCCCTCCGTTTCAGTCATAAGGGAACCGCTGTATCGTTGTTCCCCGGTATTCCGGCCAGTAGTCCGGGATATCGGGTTTTCAGTTTATCCCGCTTTGAGAGCTCCCGTCTGCTGGTGACGACAATCAGGAACGATGTCTTCAAAGCCGGTTGGATCTTATTCTTCTATATGAAAGATTTCCTGAATGGCTGACGGGATTGCTTCGAGAATATCTTCGGCAGAAACAATGCTCGATATGGTTCCGGCCAGATCACCTGCCCGGCCATGAAACCATGCAGCGGCAGCTCCGGCATTGAATGTTGTTGCACCTTTGGCTGCAAGAGCGGCAATCATTCCCGAAAGAATATCCCCTGAACCAGCCGTTCCCAGAGCATCAGTGCCGGAAGTGTTCAGAAGAACAGGATCAGAAGGCGATGCAATAACGGTAGGATTTCCTTTCAGAAGCAGATTTACCCGATGTTTTTCAGCATATGTTCGAGCACTATCAAGAGGGTTGCAGGCAATGCTTTCCACCGCCACGCCACTCAGCCGGCCCATCTCTCCGTAATGCGGTGTCAGCAAGGCATCGGAAAAATAAAATGATAACGACGCAAGATCCGGCGAAGCAAGCGCATAGAGGGCATCAGCGTCAATGACCAGTTTATTGCCGGCAATCTCTTTTCGTTGAAGAAGATCGGCAATAAAGCTCACGGAAGCACTATCCCTGCCGAGTCCGCACCCTATCAGCACAGCGTCAGCCCATCGGGCTTTTTCTGCTATAACCTCAATGTCACGTCCGATAACAACAGCTCCGGGAGCAAATGCGTGCATGGCAGCAGCATGCATCAGCGGCAGTGACACGCAGACATACCCGGCACCTGTTTTCAATGCGGATTTAACAGCAAGCATTGCAGCCCCGATCATTGATGCGGTTGATGACATTGATCCGGCAATAATCAGAACTTTTCCGTTTTGATGTTTTGCCGCAGAAGGATTTCGCATGACGAAGTGTTCGGCCGCAAACTCCCTGTCGGTCAAAAGCGTGGAGACAGGTTCAGCAATAAATCGGGGTATTGAAATGTCGGCAGTATGAAGATCTCCGCAATGCAGAGGCCCCTCATTGAAAAAAAAACCGGTTTTCAGAAAGGCCATGGTGATGGTGAGATCAGCAATCACAGCAGGCGAAGCAGAGAGCCCTGTCGTGGCATCCAGCCCGGAAGGAACATCAAGAGCGGCAATGAGCGCGCCAGAGTTCATGCGCAGGGTATTGAGCAGCGTAATGGCCGTGCCGATCGGTTCTTGCAGCGTTTCACCAGAGTGCGTGAGACGAAGACCTGTGCCGAGAATGCCGTCGATCAGCACATCATAACTGGTTTCAGTTACACTGCAAAGGGCGTCCTCGATGCCATGAAAAATCCGGAGATGCTCATTGTAGTGGCTGAAGGCGTCAAGGATCAGATAACCCTCCCTGTTTACAGGCTTGAGGGTTTCCTCAGAGCAAAGCAGCACAACGTCTACCGTTGCGCCACGGTTAAGAAGATGTCGGGCAACAACAAAACCATCACCGCCATTATTTCCTTTTCCGCACACCACAAGAAAAGTACAACTTTCAGGATTGTCGTTTTTTTCAATCGCCTTCAGAATGATTGCGGCCGCCTCGCTGCCTGCAAGTTCCATCAGACGAACCTCACCAATACGGAGATCCTCGATGGCCGCCTTATCAGCCTTCGACATCTCAAGAGCCGTCAGAACTGGCAGCATGACACTGGTTCCTTTTATTCCTCGTTACAGTTCATCGAGATGAAGAGCCTCCTCAAGTGAATCATAATATGCTTCAAGCAGCTCTTCAATAGAAAAATGCAGGATGTTTCGACCATTGAAAGCAATAGTCATATCCGAATCAACAACTTTTCCGATTACCCTCACAGGCACATTATAGGCATTTGCCGTTTCAATGACCTGTTTGGCATTTTCTGCCGGTATACTGACCAATACCCGCCCCTGTGCTTCAGAGAAAAGATGCTCCTGAATTCTGTATTCACTTGAACCAACATCTTCAAGGTTCACAGCAAAACCGAGCGGCGCATCCTGGTTCATGATTGCCTTTTCAGCAAGGGCGGTAAACAGGCCGCCATCAGAAACATCATGTGCGGAATGCACAAGTTTTTTTGTGGCAAGAGAGATCAGGAGATCCTGAAGATTTTTTTCATGCTGAAGATCAACAGACGGAGCATCAATACCGGGAGTGCCATACTGCATAACGAGATATTCAGATCCGTCGAGAGAAAGTTCAGGGTCGCCGAGCAGCAGAATAGCATCTCCGGCAAAACGGAATGTCGAACCAACACAGGATCCGATATCATCAAGAAGGCCGATCATGCCGATTGTCGGGGTAGGGTATATGGCTGTTCTGCCGCCACCCATCGTGGTTTCATTGTAAAAGCTCACATTGCCGCCGGTAACCGGAGTATTGAAAGCACGACATGCTGCCCCCATGCCTTCGACTGATGCCTTGAACTGAAAATAAACTTCCGGTTTATAGGGATTGCCGAAGTTCAGACAGTTGGTAATGGCAAGCGGACGTGCTCCGGTACAGGCAATGTTGCGAGCGCATTCGGCAACGGCAATTTTTCCGCCGGTTTCAGGATTCAGATACACATAACGGGAGTTGCAGTCGGTTTTCATTGCAAGCCCTTTTTTTGAACCTTTGATCCGGATCACAGCGGCATCGGTAACACCAACAGGAGTAAGCGTATTGGTCTGCACCATAGAGTCATACTGACGATAGACCCATTGCTTGCTTGCAATGCTTGGTCGGGAAAGCAGGCTGAGAGCAAGAGCGTGCATATCAAGCGTATGGTCGGCTTCAAGCCTTGCTTTTTCAGTCATCGGTTTTTTCTCGATCGCTTCCCTCTGATAGACAGGGGCTCCGCCGCCAAGAACAAGCGTAAGCGAGGGGATTTCCGCTACCGTTTCGCCATGCTGGTTTACACGAAGGAGCCCGTCACTGGTAACCTTTCCAATCACGACTGCCTGCACATCCCATTTCCGGTAAACCTCAATAATCTTATGCTCATACCCTTTGAGAGCGACAATAAGCATGCGTTCCTGCGATTCGGAAAGCATGATTTCATAAGCACTCATACCATCTTCTCTTACAGGAACCAGATCAAGATCGATTTCTATTCCACCGGAACCTGTTTTTTCAATTCCCCTTGCACTCATTTCAGAGGTAGAGCTTGTAATTCCTGCGGCACCCATATCCTGCAGACCGACAACATACCCCGTAGCAATAGCCTCAAGGGTTGCTTCGAGCAGAAGTTTTTCGGCAAACGGATCGCCAACCTGTACACTGGGACGCTTGTCTTCAGAAGCCTCGCTGAGATCTTCAGAAGCAAAGGTTGCTCCGTGAATGCCATCTCTTCCTGTTGATGAACCGACAATAAGCACAGGGTTTCCTTCACCCTTAGCCGTGGCGCTTACCGTTTTGTGATGTTCAACAAGACCGACTGACATCGCATTGACCAACGGATTTCCCGTATAACACTCTTCAAAATAAATCTCTCCGCCAACGGTAGGCACGCCGAACGAGTTGCCGTAATCTCCAATACCTCTGACAACACCATCCACCAGATAACGAACATGCGGATCTTTTGGCGAACCGAACCGAAGAGAATTCAGTGAGGCAACAGGCCGGGCGCCCATGGTGAAAATATCACGATGAATACCACCGACACCGGTTGCAGCTCCCTGATAGGGTTCAACGGCCGACGGGTGATTATGAGATTCGATCTTGAACGCTACAGCAAGGTTATCACCGATATCAACAAGGCCGGCATTTTCCTCACCAGCTTCGGTAAGCAGAGCGCCACCCTCTCTTGGCAGTGTTTTAAGAACCGAAATCGAGTTTTTGTAACTGCAATGTTCAGACCACATCACCGAGAATATGCCAAGTTCTGTAAATGAGGGAGTTCGGCCCAGAATACGGAGTATCTTATCATACTCTTCAGCCGAAAGCCCATGTTCGGCTGCCATGGCAAGAGTAACGTCAAGTTCAGTGTGTATCATCGTTAATCGATAAACGTTTCAGAAATCAGGGCTGCTGGCCATGACAGTTTTTAAACTTTTTTCCGCTGCCGCAGGGGCAAAGGTCGTTGCGACCAGGCTTTACCTCCGCTTTTACCGGCTGTTGCGCAGCAGGTACGGCGGGTTCATCCGATTCATGGGATAAAATG